>CAZURA010000036.1:0-37716 GCA_964622985.1 uncultured Bacteroides sp.
CCATTTCACCTGGAACGGGACAGAGGAGGTGCTACACCAGGCATTTCGCAGGCATGAGGAGCATCTGATACAGGCTGTCGGTCCGCTGATACATAGGATGGAGCAGCGAGGAGGGGGTGTGGAAAAGATAGAGATCAGGTCAGCCAGTCCCCACCTCCCGGATACCTACCAGTTATTTGTCACCTTCCGCACGGCCAATGCCATGGGAGCCAATTTCATTAACTCGGTACTGGAAAAGATGGCCGGAGAATGGGAATCGAGGATAAATAGCTCCGGTACAATGGGAGCTTTAAAAGTGATCATGTCCATTCTCTCCAACTACACTCCGGAATGCCGTGTTACATGCTATGTGGAGGGTGACTATTCTATCTTTCGGGAGATGGACCCACATATGAGCGGGGAACAATTTGCCCTGACATTTAAACAAGCGGTGGATATTGCAGTCCATGATCCCTACCGGGCAGTAACCCACAACAAAGGGATCTTTAACGGGATGGATGCAGTAATCCTGGCTACCGGAAATGATTTCAGGGCTGTGGAAGCAGGTGGGCATGCCTTTGCCGCCAGGAGCGGGACCTATCGGAGCCTGTCTCAGGTGGAGCTTTCCGAAAAAAGCTTCAGGTTTTCCCTGGAAGTTCCCGTGGCTGTGGGAAGTGTAGGAGGACTTACCGGAACCCATCCACTGGCAAAAGTCTCCCTGGAAATACTGGGTCAACCCGATGCAGAACAGTTGATGCAATATACCGCAGCAGCAGGTCTTGCCAACCATTTCAGTGCCATCCGTTCTTTAATCACAACAGGTATTCAGAAGGGACATATGAAAATGCATCTGGGCAACATACTCCGACAGCTTGGAGCTTCGCCTGAAGAGTCTGCCAGCGTAACAGTCCACTTCAAGGACCGACAGGTCTCTTTTGCAAACGTCTCTTCCTATCTGGAATCGATCAGAAATCCACTCAGCCATCCATGATCTCCTGCTTTGCACATGGTAAACTTCTGCTCAGTGCCGAATACCTGGTGATGCACGGGTCAAAAGCACTCGCATTACCTCTTCAACTGGGACAGTCGCTTCGAAAGATCCCGTCGGAAAACCGAAAACGTTTCACCTGGAAAGCCACCTATAAACAAGACACGTGGTTTATCGCTCAATTCGATCCCTCCAGTTTGACCATTCTGGAGACCACAGATCCGGAAAAGGCAAAAGCCCTCCGGGAAATGATCCTGGCCTGTATGGCACTGAGGCCTCCATTTCAGGAAGAACTCATTAATTGGGATGTGGTAACAGCGCTTGATTTCTCTCCGGAGTGGGGTCTGGGTAGCAGCTCAACCCTGACTGCCCTGCTGGCCGAATGGGCCGAGGTCAATGCACTGGAGCTGCACACCATGGTTTCTGAAGGATCGGGTTATGATGTGGCCTGTGCCAAAGCGAAAGGTCCCATACTCTATGAAGTAAGCCACCGGATCCCTCGCTACCAGCATGTACCTTTCCTCCCATCCTTTTCAGACTCCCTCTATTTTGCATGGCTGGGTACAAAGCAACCCACAGCAGTCCACCTCAATCAGATGACACAGCGTATTCAACCCGGGGCTAAAACCATCCTGCGGTTCAGTACTCTTACGGAGGAGATGATGAAAGCCTCTGACTTAACTACATTCCAGGAGTGTATGAAAAAACATGAAGAGTTGCTTTCCGGGATGCTGGGAATCGATATGATCTCTACCCTCAGGTTCCCTGAATTGCCAGGTGTTGTAAAGTCGCTCGGGGCATGGGGTGGTGATTTTGTCATGATTGCTTCGGATGTAAACCAAAAGGAACTCTTTACCTATCTTTATGAGAAGGGTATTCGGGTGATATATGGATTTGAGGACCTGATTTACTATGGAGGAAACATTCGCTGATCAACTACACCGTGAGGCCGCTTCCGTTAAGGCTACTTCCTGTTCCCCTGTTGCGGGAACTACTGTGTGGTCATGCCCCTCCAATATAGCCCTGACTAAGTACTGGGGAAAAAAGCCTGTTCAGCTTCCTAAAAATCCCTCCCTGAGTATGACCTTAAAAGAATCGGTTACCAGGACCAGGTTGAACTTCATATTTGATCCTGGGCAAATCCTGCCGGATCTCCTATTCCGATTCGATGGTGAGGAAAATCCTCCATTCAGAGACCGTATATTAGCCTTCATCAAGAGCCTCACACCCTACATCCCACTATTGGATTATACCAGGTTGCAGATTGAATCTGAAAACACATTTCCCCACTCCTCCGGTATAGCCTCCAGTGCCTCCGCCTTTGGAGCCCTAGCATTGTGCCTGGTAGAGATGGAAGCTCAAATTATGGGTTATAGTGATCCGGCTCAGTTCTCAAAGAAAGCCTCTTTCATTGCCCGCCTGGGATCGGGCAGTGCATGCCGTTCCCTATTCCCAGGTTATGCCCTCTGGGGTGCATCACCTCAATGGAAGGGATCCAGTGATGAATTTGCCATTCAGGTCACAGATTACCATGACACCTTCAAACAGGTCATGGATACTATCTTGATCGTGGAATCGGGACAGAAGAGAGTTTCCAGCACTACCGGACATAAGTTGATGAATTCAAATCCCTATTCGGATCTCCGGTTTTCCCAGGCCAGGAATAATCTGGCCCTTCTCAGGACGATACTTCAGAAGGGTGATTGGAAGGCATTCGTCGAACTGATAGAAGAAGAGGCGCTTTCCCTGCACGCCATGATGATGACCAGTCGCCCCGGCTATCTGCTCATGAAGCAAGGAACCATCGATATTATTCATAAAGTTCGAAAAATCCGCCATGAAACCGGAATTCATATGGGATTCACATTGGATGCCGGAGCTAATGTGCATCTTTTGTATCCCAGTGCTGAGGCCGAACAAGTAGATGATATAGTTGTTTCTGACCTGATGCCACTTTGTGAAAACGGCAATATGATCAGGGACCGGACGGGAGAGGGTCCAGAAAAAAAATAATATGGAAAATCTCAATAAATACCCTTCAAAAGTCATGTTGGTGGGTGAATATGGTGTAGTGACAGGGGGTAGTGCATTAACCATCCCTTTTCATAGATTTCACGCACAGGTGAGGAGCACAACTTCCATTCCCCGTGGGAAAGAGAAAGAGGTGTCCGAATCGATCTCCTACCTGAAAAGGATATACCAGTACATCGATGACCTACCCAAGGGCAATTTTCATGCTGGAGCTGATATGGAACTGTTTTACAGTAAACTGGAAAATTACTGGCTGGAGCTGAATATTCCTGTGGGATATGGGCTGGGTAGCTCCGGGGCTGTGAGCGCCGCCATTTACGATCTCTTTTTCCCTGAATGCAGAACCCTTCCTCTATCCAGTCAGAAAGAGGATCTGGCGGCCATCGAATCCTTCTTCCACGGAAAAAGCTCCGGGGTGGACGCCCTCACCTGTTTTATTGGAAAGCCCCTCTATTTTACACCGGATGGAACCATTCAGATCACAGCATTCAATCCCCTTGAAATCAGAGGCGGATATCGCTTTTTTCTTCTCGATTCGGGTATGCAATTCAAGACCGGACCCCTTGTAGAGTATTATTTAAAGCAAATGGAAGAGTCGGGTTTTGCATCCTCCATAAGAAGTGAATATCTTGTGATCAATCAAAAGCTGATAGAGACTTTACTGGGGGAGCGGGAGGCAGATCCGGGTTTATTGATGAGGGTGCTGGCCGATTATCAGTACACACACTTCAGGAAAATGATCCCTGAAAACATGCTTGATCTCTGGATTGAGGGACAGGTCTCCAGTGAGTATCATCTGAAGCTGAATGGATCAGGAGGTGGATTTATGCTGGGAATTACCCATTGCAACCTGATGGAATCGCTGGAAAAGAGATGGAAGCCAAATCTTATCTGGATAGAATAACACTGATCACAGGGGGACAAACCGGAATCGACCGGGCCATGCTCGATTTTTGCCTGGATCACGGGATCAGCTGTGGAGGATGGTGTCCGGCAGACAGAAAGGCAGAAGATGGTGTCATTCCTGACCGGTATCCCGTCAAAGAGCTACCAGCCCCATCCTACAATAAACGGACCGCAGCCAATGTAAAGGAGAGTGATGCCACCGTGATCATCTTTTATGGAGAGATGATTGGCGGTACACTGAAGTCCTTTGAGTTTGTACGGAAAGAAGAAAAACCCTTTCTTCTACTCGATTTATCGGTAATTGACGCAGAAAAGGCAGCCGGGAGACTCAGAGCGTTCCTGGACCGCTTTCAGCCACTCACTCTGAACTTCTCTGGACCGAGACAAAGTGATTGGAAAGAGGGATACCAATACTGCTACTCCATCTTGACACTGATGCTCTCGAAGAAAGAGTCACTCACCAATTAAACAAACCCCGTCCGACACATCGAACGGGGTGAAGAAAACTCCCTAAAAGGAGTATCCTTTATATGAACCTAACCTAATTGAAATTGATTTCCAGGTTGGCTATGCTGTTTGGATTATAAGGAGATAATCCCAGGATTCGCTCTACCAGCGGAAGAAATTCATCACCGGGAGCTTCACCACCCTGAATAAATCCATCTTCATTAAAGAATCCGGGGGCTTCGGTATTGGTCAGCCAGGCATTCAGGATCTCATCACTGGCGTGGGGCCATACAGTCTTCACTTCGTTGTAAAGTACATTATATACGGAGTTTTCTTCTAAAATCACCTCACGCAGATCGGAATCCACAGTGCTCAGAGGCAATCCCACCTCGGCTACAGCGATATCTTCAGTTGTGGATCCACAAGCTGCAAAAGCCCAGTTGTAACCCACCTTTTCAGTGAGGAATTTGGCATTGGGATGACTGGAATTCCCGTAGACATCCACATAATCACCCTTCTTACCTACAAACATCTTCATCCCATCCATGGCAAAAGGAGCCAGCAGAGGATCGATGGCAGGCATATCGGCAATGGAAACGATCATATGATGGTCATACCCCAATTCGCCGGCTCCGCTGTAATCGATCCTGAACATGGCATTGGCCATGTGTCTTTCGTTGGTTTGATCCAGGTTAAAGGGCTTAATCAAAGTAACACCCTCTTTTGGCCGCTGGTTCCAAAAAATCTGCATGCCTATGCCTCCATCTTCATTGCCTTCAGATTCGGCATCGGTGATAGTAAGACCATAATCCCAGACACGGCCGTCAAATTCAGGATTTTCATAAACCACCAGGTTTTTGATGCGTCCATCGTCTTCACTCTCATATACCACGCTCTTCACCTGATCGATATTATACCTTTTAATGGCGAAAATGACATGTTTTACCAGCCGGGCAGAGTGTGCACCTGAGTGAATAAAGAAGGTAAGATGACGGTAGATCTCTCCACCTTTCAGCGTATCAACAGCAGCACTTTTTTTGGCCGACACATCCTGGGAAAGTGCAGCAGGAATATCTACAGTCAGTTGCTCAGGTAATATACTATCCTTCATTTCAGGTCCATCGAACGTGTTTTCACAGGCCGTAAAGAACAGAACACCTAGCAGAAATACTATAAACGAATAAAATGATAACTTTTTCATGACTATTGTATTTAGTGAATAATTATTAATGGTTTTCATGTTTCCATTTCGTTTCACTTGTAACACACCCTGGCCCTGCCTTTACCCCTATTGACTTTGGTGTTTTTTTTAATTATTTTTGTAAGTAGTTGATTATCTGAGTAAAGGAGATGCTGAAAAAGAAGGTCATAGCTGTTGTTTCAGGAATAATGATCCCTGTTGCTCTCCTGTTTGGTGGAACAGGAAGGCCAGAGGATGGCTTCCTCTCATTTATAGTAGTATTGGCATTCCTGGGCCTTATTCTTGGGATACTCTACCTGGTGGATTATATTAAAATCCTTATCCACTGGTTTAATGAACCTTTGTTCTGAAAGCCTAGTCCGACAACCAGAACACATTAAAACCCCGCAACCAATCTACCAGCTTTTCAGCCTCCTCCGATTGATTCAGTTGTTCCCAATCGCCTGACCGGCCAAGCAATATGTATTGGAAGGAATCCTTTACGGCATCATACAGGTAAGCAGAGAGTACCGAGGAACCTGCATCAGCCGCAACGGCGGTTTCTCTACCTATGTTCCCTGTGGCAGCACCAGGAATCATTTGTATATATTGATTCAGGTCAGCCAGGTCGATCTCTTCCCGGACCGAATCGGTCTGACTCAGATTGTATTCCAGATCCTCAAGGCTCAGAAATTTCCCATGCATGCCGAGTCTGTAATTCTCAGGGAGGTCATAAACCCTCACATTACCTTCTCCGTCGATCAGCCAGCCATTTTCCTGAAAACCCCAGGCATGATTGATATAGTGGTATTCAAACCAGACCGGCTGCTCCTCCAGTACCAGGTCCTCATCCCATTCACATCCCACCGTCACCACTGCCAGCAGTAGTATGATCATCATTATATATTTAGCTCTCATATTTTGGTGGTTGGGTGGTGGGTGATCGGTGAGGGGTGATGGGTGATGGGGGTTTTGTGATGGGTGTTCGGATTGTTTGGCCCCTTTTATAGCCTCATCACGTTTCCTGGATAGCTGACTTCGTATATGTAACATTACGTTTTTCTTTTCAAATTTTTACTTTTCAAATACATTGAGCACTGAGTACTAATTAAGATGCCAAAGGCATCGCTAAGGTTGCTTGATAAATGGATTTTTAGTGGTAAATTTGGTCACGCATAAATACTTCAGCATTGTATCGAAAGTTCCTCATAACCCTCGTTTCGCTGGTATGGGTTTGCACACAGGTTCAGCTCAGCATAGGACAAGAGCGGCGGGTCATTCAACGGATCGGATCCAACATAACATTTGATGGGATACCAGACGAATCGGCATGGGACCTGATCGATACCTTTCCCATGACTACCCACGCCCCGACCTATGGCCTGATACCCTCAGAGAAATCGGTCATCAAATTGGCATATGACGATCAATACCTCTATCTAAGTGGTATTCTATTAGTTTCTGATCCCAAGTATATCAATGCCATCGGGAAGAAAAGGGACATGATGATCATGACCACGGACTATTTCGGGATCAATTTCGACACCTATAATGACAAAGAAAACGCACTGCTCTTCTATACCAATCCGCTAGGGTTCCGATGGGATGCTTCCATTCGTAATGATGCCACACCAATCAGGATGGAGATGCCTATGAACGTGGATTGGAATACCTTCTGGGATGTGAATACTGCCATTGATGAACAGGGATGGTATGCGGAAATGCGTATTCCCATCTCCAGCCTCAGGTTTCAAAAACATGAGAACAAGACCATCATGGGAATCAGTGTAATGCGGTGGATACCAGCTAAAAATGAAGCCTATACATATCCGGCCATGTCCAATGAGTATGGTCAAATGAGCAATTTTAAACCCTCCCTGTATGAGGAGGTTGAATTTGAAGGATTGAATCCCAGAAAACCGCTCTATATAGCTCCATATGTCATCTCAGGTTTTGAACAGTCCTACTCATTGAACGATGCAGAAACAGATTATGTGTATGATCAGGAATACCATATTGAACCAGGCCTGGACATAAAATATGGAATCAATCCCAATACCATCCTGGACTTGACCGTGAATACCGATTTTGCACAGGTGGAAGCCGATGACCAGCAGTTTAATCTCACCCGTTTCAGCCTCTTCTATCCCGAAAAAAGGATGTTCTTTCTGGAGCGAAGCAGCAATTTCGATTTTAGTCTGGGTGGAAACACCAATCTGTTTTACAGCCGGCGCATCGGTCTGCATGAAGGGGATCCTGTCAGGATCTGGGGAGGAGCACGGCTCAACAGCAGGATCAATGATTGGGATATAGGCCTCCTGAATATTCAAACTGCCTCCTACCTGGATCTACCTTCAGAAAACTTTGGGGTGTTTCGCACAAAAAAAAGGATCATCAACAACTATTCCTATGCCGGAGGAATGATCACTTCCAGGCTGGGTGTGGATGGAACCTATAACCTGGGCTACGGGCTCGATGGGGTGATCCGGGTAGTAGGAGACGACTATCTGACTGTCCGGTGGGCACAGACCTTTCAAGACGCGGAGGAGAACAAAGCTATTTCATTGGATCCCACCCGGTTCTTTGTGAGCTGGCAAAGAAGAAAACAAGAAGGTTTTGCCTATTCCGGAATGTTTACCTATTCGGGAACAGATTTCGATCCTGGCATCGGATTTGAATTATTCGATGACTATTTTGCCGGTGCCGTGCATCTGGCTTTTAACTGGATATCGCCGGAAGAATCCTGGTTGCAAACACATAATATCGGCACACTCAACTACAGGATGAGCAGTCTCGTCGACGGTTCTCTTCTCATTGCAGTGTCCAGTTGGGGATGGTCCTTCAATTCGAAAAGCAACTGGATGGGAGAAATCTACGTGGATTATAACATGGAAAACCTGGAGCAGGAATTCGAGATCCTGGATCCGGTAAGTGTACCTGCAGGAAATTACCAGTTTTTCAGCACCGATTTCATGCTTCAAACCTCGGGGACAAAGCCCTTTTATACCACCTTCATGTTTGAGGGGGGCGGGTATTACGATGGCATGAAATTCTCCCCCAGAATAGAGCCCTCCTGGAATGTGGGCGCTTCAGTTGAACTGGCCGGTATCTATCAGCTGGATTACGTGAACTTCCCAGGCCGGGATCAAACCCTGGCAAACCACATTGGAGGGTTCAGGGCCCTCTATATGCTGAGCACCAAAATCTCCTTCTCAGGATTTGTCCAATACAATAGTGCCATTAATAAAGTGATCTCTAACCTTCGTTTCCGCTATAATCCAAAAGAGGGAACCGACTTCTACCTGGTCTTTAACGAAGGCCGGAACACATTCCTGGAAAGAGAGATGCCCATATTCCCGGCCTACAACCAGCGAAATCTCACAGTGAAATTCACCTACACCTTTGAAAAGTAGATCATCTTAGTCTTTCATCGATAAAAATCGATAATTTCATACGGTTAATCCATCCCAATCTGAATCTTCAGTATTTCTTCAAAATTGCTCTTTACTTTCGACCCTCGAAACAGAAGCAAACACTTTAAATACATGCAATTATGAAGAGATCTCTACTACTTATTTCTGTGTTTTTTATGATCACTGTTTTGTCTGCCCAGGAGCAGATAGAGGTGGTAACCGGACCAGGGTATGCCGATGATGTGTATTACAGCCTGGAAAACGGAACAGTAACTACAGTGGCCAGAAACAACTGGGACCTGGGATTCACTACCAGCAATTTCAGCATCAGTATACTGGCAAACCACTCCTCCGGAGTGGAACTGTACACTTATCCTTCAGGGGATACTGCCGATTGGGCCATACTGGATACCACAGGTATGGTATGGTCGCCCATGTATAATTCCATTGAAACCTTAGATGAAGGGGCATTCTCTGCACATGCCGGATCCCATCCTGACTATGGTTGGGGTACCTATAACATGTCCACTCACAACATTACAGGTGACAGCCTTTTTGTGATCAAAACTGTCGCGGGTACATGGAAGAAGATCGCTATCCTTGTGAGAGGTTCCATACTCAACACCTGGGACTTTAAATATGCCAATCTGGACGGCAGTGATGAACAGACCATATCACTCAATTCAGGCGATTACAACACCAAAAGCTTCGTGTACTACTCCATTGATAGCACCGAGGTAGTGGACAGGGAGCCAGCTACAGAGGAATGGGATCTGCTCTTTACCAAGTACTACGATTATACCATCCCCTATTCTGTGACCGGTGTTCTACTCAATGAAGATCACCTGCTGGCACAGGAGGTAAGTGAAGAGGGATTGGACCAGGCTACTTTTATTACATACGAAGAAGCGCTCTTCTCAGATACCCTCAACATTATCGGATCGGACTGGAAATCATTCAATATGGGGACCTTCGCTTATGATGTGGACAGTACAGTGGTCTATTTCTTAAAGAGATACGGAGAATCCGATTCATCCTATTACAAGATTTACTTTACCGGTTTCACGGGTATGTCAGAAGGTAAATACACCTTCATGCAAGAAAAACTCTCCACAGTATACACCGATGATCCTTTGCAAATAAAGGTCTTGGAGCTCTATCCCAATCCAGCTTCTGATCAGGTAAATCTGGTATTTGACCGGTCGGGTGAGATACCTGTTGAGATCTTTGATATGACCGGAAGATCGGTCTACTCAAACAGATACCATGCATATGGTTTTACAAAGCTTACCATCAATGTTTCCCATCTGAAATCAGGTCTCTATTTTACGAAAGTGGGGAGAGGAGACCATACCGAGGTGCTTAGGTTCATCAAAGAGTAGCCCTTGTAACGTTGTGTTGGAAATAACAGTGAAACGTCCATCAGGCCAATGAGATAATAAATTATTTTCTGATGAAAAGGAATTACTCTGTCATATTACTATTACTGGTTATCCTGTGTCCGGCTCTCCGGGCACAGGAGACCAGGATCAGGGTAATTGATGCCGGTGATCACCAGCCTGTACCATTTTGTCACATTTGCCTGGAACACAAAATTACCGGAAGTCAGGAATATCACGTAGGCGATCTAAACGGCGAAGCTGTGGTAAAGCTGGAAAACAATGTGCTGGTCAGTGTAACCGCTATGGGTTATCAGCACTATCTCCATGAGCCGGCCTCACCACCCGGTGTACTGGAAGTGCGGCTGGAACCAAATTATTTTGACCTGGATGAAGTGGTGGTGACAGGTCATTATAAACCGGTCAGTGTGGATAAATCCATCTACGATATCAAATTCATTGGAAAACCACGCATCGAGAACCAGGCTGCCAACACCATGGCTGAACTGTTATCCAAAGAACTCACCTTTAAAATTGATCACGATCCCTCCACAGGATCCTCGCTTAATCTTCAGGGCTTGTCAGGTGAGAACGTAAAGATTCTTATAGACGGAGTACCGGTTATCGGACGATTGGACGGAAATATCGACCTGAGTCAGATCAACCTGGAAAATGTGGATCACATTGAGATTGTGGAGGGCCCCATGTCTGTCATCTATGGAAGCAATGCCCTGGCCGGGGTGGTCAATATCATTACCAGGGAGAATAAATACGCTAAATTAAGAGGGGGAATCCATGGCTACTATGAATCGGTAGGCACCTATAACCTGAATGGAAATCTGGACACCAAATTTGGGAACCATGGGATCTCACTGACCGGCGGAAGGAATTTCTTCGGAGGCTATTCGCTGGTTGATACTTCAAGGCGCAAAGAGTGGAAACCCAAAGAGCAGTATAATGCCGGTGTGGATTACAATTACACCAATAAAAGCACTACCATCAGGTATAAAATCAATTATTTCCTGGAGAATCTGCTGGACCGGAGTACACTATTCCCTCCCTATTATGAGAAGGGATATGATACCTGGTTTACCACTACCCGGATTAACCATAGCCTGCACCTCGACCGTATGCTGACAGAGAGGAGTGATGTTCATCTCCTGGCTGCTTATTCCTTGTATGACAGAAGGAGGACCACTTACCTGAAAGACCTGACTGATCTGAGCAGGACCCTTGTGGGTATCGATACATCCATATTCCATGCATTCTCAGGCAGGGGGACTTTTAACTACTCCTATGAGGAGGCAAAAATCGAGTTCCAGACCGGATTTGACGTCAATACCGAATTGGGGCTTGGGGAGCGAATGAAGGATGGGAAGGAGTTCATTGGAGATTACGCCATCTTTACCAGTGTGCAATGGAATCCCATGGAGCGGATTACATTGCAACCCTCAGTACGCCTCTCCCATAATACGGCTTATAAATCGCCAGTAACCCCATCGTTGAATCTCAAATACCAGTTGCCCAATACCACCTTCAGGATCTCTTATGCACGGGGATTCAGGGCTCCATCACTGAAAGAACTCTACCTCTATTTCTACGATTCAAATCATCAGATTGAGGGGAATGAGGATCTGGTGGCTGAACGGTCCCACAATTTTAACTTTACGGTGAATCATAATGGATCACTTGCCTCAAAACCTGTTGAGTTGAAGGCCAAGACTTTCTATAATATGATTCATGACAAAATCACTCTTGTACAGGTGGATCCTGACAATCCGCTTCATTACAGAAACGTAAACACTGGCTACTTCGAGTCACTGGGCGGTGATATCACAGTGGGTATCTATCCCCTTCGTCACCTCTCCATTGACGCCGGGATAACCAGCATCGGACGCCGTGATTCCTACTATGAAACTGAGACCTATATCTTCTCCACTTCAGCCATTACTAATGTGACCTGGAAATTACTCAATAACCGTGCATCATGTTCCCTGTTCTATAAATATTCAGGGAAATACCCGGTGCACACCTATGTTACAGAAGAGCGAATAGACCTGAACTATCTGGAAGCTTTTCACAACATGGATTTGAACTTCTCTGTGAAATTGTTCCGCCAGCAGATTCGGCTTAACTCCGGAGTAAAAAACCTCTTCAACAATACCAGGCTGACAGGTTTAAGTGGAAGCTCCGGTCATGGCGGAGGAGACGGAATTTCCTCTCTGGTGGGCTGGGGAAGAACCTTTTTCCTGGGTATCAATTATACCTTTTTCAAATATTAAACTGGAACGATGCATAAATCCCTGATCATAAGCTTTCTTGCACTGTCTCTCAGCTCCTGTTTTGAAGAGGATATGATGGTGGCTCCTCATATGCAGGGAGAATTGGAAATGGGGATAGCTTCTCCGGGTCCGGAATATGCTTATCAGGTTTATTATGACCTGAACAGGAATATGGAAGTCGCATCCAACCTGGTCTCGGCGTGGGATCTCTCCTTTGAAAGCAATACCGGAGGATGGACCATCAGACTGAACTCATCCAAATTCATGTATGCGGGAAATTCAATGGATACCGCATTCTCATCCCACCTCAGTCAATCTGAACTGGAGATGCAATTTGACTCATCAGATGGCCATGCCGACAATACTGCCATTGGGTCATGGTATTATCCCGACGGAGATTCAACTCGTTCCAACGGGTATGTCTACCTCATTGACAGGGGTAGTGACCATCAGTTTAAACCGGTAGGTCTGATGAAGGTGAAATTTGATATCACAGGGGTGGATTACCTGGTTCGGTTTGCCAATGCGGATAACACCATCGATACCACCATACTCATCCCCAGGGATCCCTCAGTGGACAAGATCTATTTTTCCTTCGATGACGGTATTATGGAAATCGTCCCGGATCCGTCACAATGGAGCCTGCTTTTTACAAAATATACTACTATGCTGGTTACCAATGAAGGAGAGGATTATCCCTACCTGGTTATGGGTGCACTTCTCAATCCCAACGGCGTGACTGCAACCCTGGATACGATCCATGACTTCCTGGAGATGGAATTATCCGACACCACAGACCTGGATTTTATTCCCAGAGCCGATGTGATCGGGTATGATTGGAAGTATTATAATTTTGATGCAGGCCTATACACTATTGTCCCTGAATTACACTTTGTGATCCGTGACCGGGATGGCTTCTATTACAAGCTCCGCTTTGTGGACTTCTACAACGATGAACACAAAAAGGGGTATCCCACATTCGAGTATATAAGGCTTTGACTTCACCTCAGGGAATCACCACTGTATCTCGAATGACCTCCGCTGTGGTGAAGAAGCCCACTGCACCTTCAGTCAGGTTAGTTCGGGCATTTCCGGGCAGTACATCAAAGACACCTCCCCTCCAATCCGTCTCAGACAGCATGCCTCGAAGGAACTCTTCGTACCACCGGTTGACCGACTCCTTCTCCCTGAATACGATAGTACCGGGCGGAAAACGAACATGCTCCCGGTCAGGGGAAAAGATACGATTCACATCAATACTGTTCAGGCTATAGTGATAAACCACTGCATGATTCTCTTCATCGGGCAGGGTATCATACCCCGGTAGATGGCTCCAGTCCAGTTCCATCCTCACAATGGATGATCCATTTCCATCACTTATATATGCCTCATACAAAGGCGGTTCTGCTTGCACTGGAATGAGCCTTACGTTTTGAAAGGGAGTGACTTCATCCATGAAAGAGACTGCCGTGATCCTTCTCTCTCCATACCTGATCCGTAGCTGGTAACCCTGCTTCACCTTCCCTTGAAAATCGGGTGAAGTGAGGTATATGCCAGGCCGGGTGGGATCTTCTCTCAATCCATGCATCTCCTGGCCATCATAGATCTCTACCTGAGCGCCTCTAACCGGATCGGGAGTCCCGTTCATTTCATATACCGGCCAGGTAAGCTTAACTTCATGCTGCTTTATTTCATTGGTGAGTTTACCCTCAACCACCATAAGCTCCGATTCCTGGTACGTTAACTCCCAATCGATCTTTTCCGTACAAGATACTGCCATCAAAATAGCTCCCGCCAGGAGGAACCCTCCCAATACCTGTTTGCCTATGAACTTCTCCTCTCTCCTCATGGTCTAAAAGTTGAAATGGTAACTGATCGATGGAACAATCCCGTACAAATAGTACTGGGTGGATACCAGCTCCGGATTCTTATAAAAATCATAAGGAACCACAAATGACCCATATTCATTCTCCATTTTATTAAAGTGCAAAGCCACCGGATTCTTGCGATTGTAAAGGTTGTATACCGATAAAATCAGCTCATGCTGAAATCTTCTCTCAGGTTTGCTCAGATGCCAGTTTAGCGCCAGGTCCATTCGATGATAGTCGGGCAACCGGTCGTTGTTGCGCAAGGCATAAATAGGAACCTGGTGATTATCATAATAATAGAAACCTGTAGGAGTAGTAAAAGGCGCACCTGTCATATAGATAAAGTTGGTGGTGAAGGTGAGCCTGCGGTGCAGGGCCCAGGAGAGGTAAAATGAAAAATCATGAGGCCTGTCGGAGTAGGCCGGATAGGGATTGCCTCCGCTGATCTCATCCACCTGGGAAATGGCCCTGGAAAGCGTATATGAGATCCATCCGTTCAGTTTTCCGTGCTCCTTATTCACGATGCACTCCAATCCGTATGCCTTTCCCTGGCCAAACCGCAATTCATATTCCACCAGCGGATTCATCAACATATGGGCATGATCACTGTATTCAATCAGGTTCCGCATAGTTTTATAGTACGCTTCCATTCCAAAGGTCAGGCCTTGCATATCAAACCTGTAGGTATATCCCAGGGTAAACTGGTGTGCATGCTGGGGAGCCACATTGGGACTGGCAGGAAGCCATACCTCCAGGGAAGTAAAGGGACTGATGGAGTTGGTGATCAGGTACTGGAACTGACTGGTACGGCTGTAGCTGAGTTTGAAAATATTCCTTTGGCCGGGCTGATACACCATACTCAGTCTGGGATCCAGAGAAATGGTATTGTGATATACTTTCCCTGCCGGATGTTCCATAACTGCCAGGCTATCCTGACCGAAATCTCCCCCAACTGCAGGAATAATATCATATTCGGTTGCAGGACCCAAATTTTGCCATGCAGTAAGCCTGACACCCGCTCTTACGGAAAACCTGTTATTGATGATGTATTGTTCAGAAGCATATAATGCAAATTCCCTGTTCCGTTTCGTGGAAAGGTCCAGTCCGGGATCAAACTCTTCTCCATCGCGGTAATAATTCCCTGGATTATGAAAATGACCTGCAGAAAGAAATCCAAAACGGAAGGTGTTATCGGGCTCCACATACCAGGTGAAATCATACTTCAGAGTGAGGTTGTCCACATGAGATTTCCAGTAATCTCTGTTTTCTATGTGGGTATTGAGAAAATAGTCGTAGCGTGATCCAAACAGCGTCAGATTGGAAAAGAGACGGTCAGAAAAAAGATGGTTCCATCTCAGGGTAGTGGTTTTGTTCTGCCAGTTGATCCCAGATGAGAAATCCTTATTGTTCTGTTGTTCAAAATTATCTACTCCATTGTACATGGAAAAGAACAGTCTGTTCTTTGTGTTGATGCGATAATTTAATTTCAGGTGAAAATCGGAAAAGTGAAGGTCATTGATCCTCTCATTGAATTGCTGAATGGGACGGTTTAAATAGGATCGCCTGCCTGAAACAAAGAAAGAGATATGTTCTTTCCATAAGGGCCCTTCCAGTGACAGACGGGAAGAGAGTAATCCCAGGCTTCCGTCCATTCCGAACCGGTGCATATTACCATCCTTGGTCCGGATATCGATCAGAGAAGAAAGCCTTCCCCCGTAATTGGCAGGAAAATCTCCTTTATAGATCTTCACCTCTTTGACCGCATCGGGCACAATGGTGCTGAAAAAACCCAGCAAATGAGTGGGGTTGTACACCGGAGCCTCATCAATGGTGATCATGTTCTGGTCCCTGCTTCCACCTCTTACATAAAAAATAGTAGATCCATCTCCGAAGAACTTGATGCCGGGGATGGCTGCCAGTGATTTAATCACATCCTTCTCTCCGAACAGCGCCGGCATTTTGCGAACCGATTCAGGTCGGATCCGCTCCTCCGAACTGCGTGAAGTTCGAATGATATTGGCCTGTTCATCTGAATAGACGGTCACTTCCTTTAGCTGTGCCACCTCCTTCTCCATAGTGAAATGGACCGTTTGGTTGCCATTTCCCTTCAGTGGTATGACCATCAGTTTATACCCCACATAGGAACAGAGTAACTCTGTTACCTCCTTTTTCAGGGTAAGGGAATAGAAGCCGTAATTGTTGGTGATGGTCCCCTCCACACCTCCCGGAATGGTGACAGTAGCTCCGATCAGGATCTCATCCGTATGGGAATCTTTCACATAACCACTGATGGTAAACTGGGCAGGAGTTTCTGGCTGATCTGAGGCTATTACAGAGGTCTCAATCTCAACTTTTAATCGTCTGGCCCGCTTCAAAATGATCTGCCTTTCCACCACCTCAAAGCGCACTTTCCGGTTTTCGAAAAGCTCTTCCAGCGCACTTTTCAGTGTCACCCTGTTCCACTGGACAGACACTAATTCTTCTTCATCTATCAGTCTGGAGTGGTATGAAAAGCTGAGACCGGTCTGCTCTTCGATCTGGTTCAGCACCTCTCTCATGGGCTGTTCTTCTAACCGGAGAGTAATGAGACTGCTTCTCTCCTGTCCCATGGTAATACAGGTGAACACTTGCAGTACAAGTAGCAATAGGGATATTTTCCGCGCGGATGCCAACATTCGATTAGCTATTCAACACAACCCTCTCCATCCAGCCTGATCTCATCTCCGGCTTCGGAAATCTCCAGATCAAGAGTCTTCTCCAACACCTTAAGAACAGCTTCCAGGGATTGATTGCGGAAAGAGACCGTAATGGTGCAGGTAGACAATTCCGGATTCATGATCACTAAGCGGGTGTTATAGACCTTATTAATCAGGTTGGCGACCTCCGCCAGTGAGGTGTTGTCGAAATAGAGTTCTTTGGTTTTCCAGGAGAGATTATTGGGATCATAATCAGGGACCAATTCCAGTTCTTTATTCTCTTTGTGATAGGTACCGCCGTTCCCCGCTCTGAGCACTATCTGTTCCTGCAAATCCTGTTTAGCGGTCAGCGCAACCACACCACTTTCCACGGTAATCTCAACCGTTGAATTTTCCTTGTAAGCATTTACGTTGAAACTGGTTCCCAGCACCTCAACCATGGCTTTGCCAGCATCGATCACAAAAGGTCTTGCTGTATCCCTGGCCACATCGAACCATGCCTCTCCGTTCAGAAGGATCCTTCGCTCAGTTTCATCGAAATTCTTACTGTACCTTATCTTTGAGTCACGATTGAGATATACCTCTGTTCCATCGCCAAGCATGACTTCCAAAGGTTCATTTTCAGCCAGTATCACTTCAGTTCCGGCCAACCGGGTGGTAAAGATCCATGCAAATGTCAAAACCAAACCCACCACAAAGACTGCAGCGATCCGGTAGGTATAATATATGAAAGAATGTACCGAAGAGTCCCGGACAGAACCAAATCCAGGAAGTTTCGCACGCAATAATTCCCATTCTGCATCCAGGTTGTAGCTCTTTTTCTCAGACACAACTCCTACCGAGTCCCATATCTTCCTAAATTCTCCAAACTGTTCCCTTTTCTCAGGATCCTGGGAGAGTATCTCCTCGAAATGACGAATCTCGTCGGGTGAGAGCTCACCTGAGAGATACCTGGTGGCCAGGTGGGTAAAATCGTTATGTGTCTCTTTATCTGACATACTCATCTATTACACACTCTACCGTATAAAAACCCCTACGTGGATGCATGCTTTTTTTCAATTAAGTGTATGCATGATCAACCACAACAGAAGAGTCAAATATTTCATAAGCTTCTCCCTTAAGATCTTCAATGCTTTGGACATCTGGTTTTCAACGGTTTTGACCGAAATATCCAGTTTTGCTGCAATCTCACTGTACTTCAATCCATCAAACCGGTTCAGTTCAAAAATCTCCCTGCATTTCTCCGGCAACGATCTGATGGACTCCTCAATTTTCTCCTCCAATTCCATGGATTCGATCTGTGAACTTACATCCCATTTCCCCGCCACATCCGGGATTTCGTCGGATGAGAATTTTTTCCGGTCCCTGATCACATTGAGACTTCGATTATGTACGGAAGTAAACAGGTAAGATTTGAGGGGAACGGTGAGATCTATCTCCTCCCGCTTCTCCCAGAGGTTGATGAACACTTTGTGTACCACCTCCCTGGCATCGTCCTCATCCACCAGGATCTTCCTGGCAAAAGAGATAAGTGGCTGGAAGTACTCCCTGAAGAGCTTCTCGAAAGATTGCTCGTCCATTCTCCCGGCTGTGTCCAGATTCCTTTCAATGGTCATGCCAGGCTAAAGATATAGAAATCCGGGTGTAATTTAAATCCAATTTATCCAACGGCACAAAAGAGGGAAGAATGATCCTTATTAGCACTTTACACATGACGTGGCGGGTGAAATATATAGATAAAGTAGCTTAAAAATACCCGCATTTCGGAACCTGTTGGTCCATTATTTGTATTTTCACCCCCAAACGGCGGGCAAATGAGGTCATTCCTTCTTAAGGTTTATTCTATCCTGGCTTGGATCACTATGGCGATCACCTCAACGATCATTACCCCCTTTTTCCTGCTAGTGTGGATATGCACCTTCTGGTGGGACCGGCGACGGCTTGCTGCACACATGATGGGTACTTTCTGGGCATGGCACTATCAGTCGCTGATCCTATTATGGAAGCTCCGGCTGGAAGGTAGAAAAAAGATCCCGTGGAACCGTCCCGTGGTACTGGTGGCCAACCACAGGTCTCTCATCGATATCCTGGCGCTTTACAAAGTGAGAAGGCCATTCAAATGGACCTCAAAAACAGAGAATTTTAAGCTTCCCTTTATCGGGATGGTACTTTCGCTAACCAATTCGGTCAGGATAAAACGGGATTCCATGCGTTCAGCCACACAATTTATCTCCCAGGCTGAAGAGGAGATGAAAAAAGGATCGTCCATCATGCTTTTTCCAGAGGGAACCAGATCCCTGACTTCACAGATGAGACCTTTTAAAGAGGGAGCCTTTCTTCTGGCCAAAAAGATGGGCTCCGGCATCATACCTATCGTACATATCGGTTCAGAAAAGACTTTTGACAAGGGTTCATGGGTATTGAAAGGGAAAGCACATATATACTTAAGGGTGCTGGATGAAATCCCGGCCTCAGTGGTTCAGAACACAGAGGTAAAAGATTTGATGGCTCTGGTGAGGGAAAAGATGGAGAAAGGTATTGATGAGCTGGAACTTGAAAATCAAACAAAATGAAACATCCCAAAGGTGCTTGCTTACTCAGCAGGTACGGAAAAAGATAAGTAACATGGAAAATGTGGAACTGATCGATGCTGATCTTTCCGGAGGAGCCATTGAGATTACCTGGCAACTTCCTGCGCAATCATGGTTATTTTCAACATGAACCTCCTGACAAGTTTCGCTCACAACTCCAGTCATTTCATCTTGAGTGGATTACAAGTAAACCGGGCTGTCTGATCACCGATACCGCAGAGATAAGTACAGGGAGAAATGGAAAGAGATCTTCCAAAGCTTTGCTGTACACCGATTTACCGGCCGGTATTCGATCAGACCACTGGATCTGAGAGTTTGACACGACAGGGAGTTACAAACGTGAAACCCGCACCCACATGGAGGTTCAGGCCATCGAATGGACCTGAGTACAAGCCAGGTTTTAACTGCTTTTTAAGAGTTTTGTGTTGAAAACTGGGTGATGACGGGCCCATACTTTTGGTTATCTTTGTGCTGCTTAAGGGGAGATTGAAATGACGGCGAATTATTCAGAAGAAACCATTCGGACACTTGACTGGAAAGAGCACATCAGAAAGCGTCCGGGAATGTATATTGGTAAGCTGGGAGACGGCTCATCCCCCGATGATGGTATATACATTATATTGAAGGAGGTGATAGACAATTCCATCGACGAGTATATGATGGGATTTGGTAAAACCATTGAAGTGACCATTGATGAACATCAGGTATCCATCCGTGATTACGGAAGAGGGGTACCACTTGGCAAGGTAGTGGATGTGGCATCCAAAATGAACACTGGTGCCAAATATGATTCCAACGTGTTTAAAAAATCAGTAGGGCTTAATGGTGTGGGGATCAAAGCAGTCAATGCCCTTTCCTCTCATTTTGCCATTCAATCCTTCAGAGAAGGTAAAGTGAAGGCAGCGGATTTCAGTGAAGGGGAGATCTTAAAAAACCATCCTCAGAGAAATTCAGACGAAAAGAATGGAACCCAGATTATCTTCGAACCCGACCACACCTTGTTCGGGAAGTTCAATTTCATAGATGAGTATGTGGAAACCATGCTTCGTAATTATACTTACCTCAACACTGGGCTGACCATTGAATTTAACGGACAGAAGTTTCAGTCGAAAAACGGGTTGCTGGACCTGTTAGAGGAGAATATGAGCGGAGAGGGATTGTATCCCATTATTCATTTAAAGAATGGGGATATTGAAGTGGCTATCACTCATGGGAATCAGTATGGGGAGGAGTATTACGGTTTTGTCAATGGGCAACATACCACCCAGGGCGGCACACACCAGGTGGCCTTCAAGGAGGCATTGATAAAAACTGTGAGAGATTTTTACAAAAAGGATTTTGACGCCTCTGATATTCGCACCTCCATCATTGCTGCCATCAGTGTGAAAGTAGAAGAACCTGTATTTGAATCCCAGACAAAAACCAAACTGGGTTCTAAAGATATTGGTCCGGATGGACCTTCAGTCCGGAATTTTATCATGAATTTCCTTACCTCAAAACTGGATGATTACCTGCACAAGCATGGGGAATCGGCACATATTCTATTAAAGAAGATCCAGGAGTCAGAGAAGGAACGAAAGGCCATATCGGGGATCAAGAAACTGGCCAGGGAACGGGCCAAAAAAGCAAATCTGCATAACAAAAAGCTACGCGATTGCCGCGTACATTACAACGGGAAAGATGACCGGAAAAATGAATCCACACTCTTTATCACCGAGGGTGATTCAGCCTCCGGCTCCATTACCAAATCGAGGAACGTAAACACTCAGGCTGTGTTCAGCCTTCGGGGAAAACCTTTAAACTCATTCGGACTTACCAAAAAAGTAGTCTATGAAAATGAGGAGTTTAATCTGCTCCAGGCAGCCCTCAATATTGAGGACGGACTGGACGGATTGAGGTACAAAAATGTAGTGATCGCCACTGATGCCGACGTGGATGGTATGCATATCCGGCTGTTGTTACTCACCTTCTTCCTGCAATTCTTTCCTAACCTGGTCCGTAATAGTCACCTATACATCCTGCAAACCCCTCTTTTCAGGGTAAGGAATAAAAAGGAGACCGTCTACTGCTATTCAGAAGAGGAGAAATCCGATGCGATGGAGGCCCTGGGTAAAAATCCTGAAATAACCAGGTTTAAAGGATTGGGAGAGATCTCACCGGATGAGTTCAAGCATTTCATCGGACCCGACATCAGGTTACAGCCTGTTCGCCTGAAAAAGGATGACGATCTAAGAGACATTCTGGGTTTTTACATGGGTAAAAATACACCTGAGAGACAGGACTTTATCATTAGCAGGCTGAGGGTGGAAGAGGACCCGGTTGAGGTGGCCTGAGCATTCCCCTCCCCGATTGGAAAACATCACAAAGAACCAGTGTAGATATAAATGACAGCATACGACGATACATCATTGGAGCCACACCACGAAGAAGGACATTCCGGAGACGATATTAAGATCACCCACCTTACAGGAATGTATGAAGATTACTTTATCGATTATGCCTCCTATGTAATTCTTGAGCGGGCTGTACCCCACATCATTGACGGTTTAAAGCCAGTGCAGCGCCGAATCATGCACGCCATGAAACGGATGGATGATGGCCGGTTCAACAAGGTGGCTAATATCATTGGTAATACCATGCAGTATCATCCCCACGGGGATGCTTCCATCGGGGATGCTTTGGTCCAGGTTGGGCAGAAGGAACTGCTGGTCGACACACAGGGAAACTGGGGCAACATCTATACAGGAGATGGAGCGGCAGCCTCGAGATACATTGAATCACGACTCTCCGGTTTTGCCAATGAGGTGCTGTTCAATTCGAAAACCACCGAATGGAAACTCTCCTATGATGGCCGTAACAAAGAACCTGTCACCTTACCAGTCAAATTCCCCCTGCTGTTGGCATTGGGTGCGGAAGGAATTGCTGTGGGGCTCTCATCCAAGATTCTTCCACACAACTTCAATGAACTGATCGATGCTTGCATTAAATACCTGCAGGGCAAAGAGTTTGAGCTTTATCCTGATTTCCCCACGGGAGGACTGGCTGAGATAAGCAGATACAATGACGGATTAAGGGGTGGATCCATACGGGTTAGAGCTAAAATTGAAAAAGTTGATAATAAAACCCTGGTGATCAAGGATCTTCCATACGGTAAAACCACTGGAAGTCTCATAGAATCTATTATTAAAGCCACCGAAAAGGGTAAGATCAAGATCAAACGTATCGACGACAATACAGCCGAGCATGTGGAGATCCTGGTACATCTGGGCCCCAATGTCTCTTCTGATAAAACCATTGATGCCCTCTATGCCTTCACCGATTGTGAGATCTCCATCTCCCCTAATTGCTGCGTGATCGACGATGACAAACCCCGGTTTGTGGGAGTGAGCGAGATCCTTAGAGTGAATGCCGATCATACGAAGGAGCTACTCAGGCAGGAGTTGGAGATCAGGCTGCGGGAGCTCCATGAAGACTGGCATATGTCGTCTCTGGAGAAGATCTTTATAGAGAAGCGTATCTACCGGGACATTGAAGAGTGTGAAACATGGGAAAGTGTGATCGATGCCATTGACAAAGGGTTAGATCCCTACAAGAAATTGTTGATGCGTGAGGTAACCCGCGACGACATTATCAAGCTCACAGAGATCAAGATCAAACGGATATCCAAGTATGATGTCAAGCGTGCTGATGAGCACATCAAGGCTGTGGAGGAAGACATGGAGGAGGTGAAAAATCACCTGGATAACCTGGTCACCTATACTATTAACTACTTTAAGCAGATCAAGAAAAAATATGGCAAAGGAAAAGATCGTCGAACCGAATTGAGAAATTTTGCCAGCATAGAAGCTACCAAAGTGGTGGTAGCCAACCAAAAGCTCTACATGAGTGCCAAGGATGGTTTTATTGGCACCGGACTCAAGAAGGATGAATATGTGTGCGATTGCTCCGACATCGACGACATCATCGTCTTCCTCAGAGACGGTACGTATACCATATCGAAAGTAGCTGAAAAGCAATTTGTTGGCAAAAACATCATCCATGCTGCTGTTTTTAAGAAAAACGACAGCCGCACCATTTACAACATCGTCTATTTTGACGGGAATTCTGGCAATGTGATGATGAAACGTGCACCGGTGACCGGAATTACACGAGACAAGCAATACAACATCGGCAGGGAGCACAAGCACTCCAAAATCCTCTTCTTCAGTGCGAATCCCAATGGGGAAGCAGAGGTGATCAAGGTGTACCTGCGACCCAGGCCCCGTTTAAAAAATCCCATCTTCGAATACGATTTCGCCGAATTAGCTATCAAGGGAAGGGGTACACTTGGCAACATCCTGACCAAGTTTGCGGTGCAGAAGATCGTGATGAAGGAGAAGGGAGTATCGACCCTGGGTGGCCGAAAGATTTGGTTTGATGAGGATGTGATGCGATTGAACGTGGATGCCAGGGGTAAATTCCTGGGTGAATTCTCCGGGGAAGATGAGATCCTGGTCATCACAAAATCGGGACAGTTCCGTACCGTGAATTTTGACCTGAGCAACCATTTCGAAGATGATGTGCTGATCATTGAAAAATTCAGATCAGAAAAGATCTGGTCGGCTGCATATTACGATGCAGAGCAACAATACTACTACCTGAAGCGGTTCCTGATTGAAGCCGGATCAAAACCCACCCGGTTTATTGGAGATCATTCCGAATCCCGTCTGATCCGGATCACAGAAGTGGAATACCCACGGTTGGAACTGAAGTTTGGTGGAAAATACAAAGACCGCAATCCGGAGATCATTGAAGTGGCTGAGTTCATCGGAATCAAGAGCCACAAGGCGAAGGGAAAGCGCCTCTCCAACTATGAAGTGAAGATTATTGAGGAGCTGGAACCACTCGAGTCAGTAAGTGAGAACCGGAGCGAACCGATGGTCGGCGCTAGCCAACCGGAGCTCACGAAGGCGAAGCCGAGTAAAGTGCCTAGTGAAAAGGCGCCGAATGAGAAAGTTAGCAAGGTAAAAGAGGCCACCAAGAAAGAGGCAGCCAAGAGAGAGGCAACCAAGAGAGAGGCAACCAAGAAAGAGACTCCGAAGAAAGAAGCAGCAAAGAAAGAGACAACCAAGAAAGAGGCGTCGAAGAAAGAGGCCCTGAAGAACCGTAGCGAACCGAAGGTCGGCGTAAGCCAACCGGAGCTCGGTGAGGCCAAAGGCCGAGCCAAACCTGCAAAATCAAAGGCCAAACAGGACCCTGATGAGGTTCCTCTCGAAATAGTTAAGCCCAAGGAAGAAAAGAAAGATGAGGACGATTCAGCTGAGTCAAATGGCCAGTTCACCCTTGAATGGTAACATGCAATCCAGGATATTTCTCATCGGATTTATGGGATCCGGAAAATCCACTCACGGATCAAAGCTAGCCCGGAAATTGGGGTATGATTTTGTGGATATGGACCATCTTATTGAAGAGACTGCCGGCATGACCATCCCAACCATATTCCATGAACTTGGTGAAGAGGTCTTCAGAAAATGGGAGCTGGATATAGTGCATGAACTCTGCAAACGCGAACAGGTAGTAATCTCTACCGGAGGGGGTGCGCCCTGCCATAATCAAATCATCCGGATCATGAACGACCATGGAGTCACCGTTTATATCAAACTGCCTCCGGATGCACTTAAGAACCGCCTGCTGAAATCCAAAACGGAACGTCCTTTAATCAAGGGAAGATCTGAAACAGAGCTACTCCAATATATCACGGAATTACTCAGTAAAAGGGAACCGTTCTATTTCCAGGCCAGGTATATTGTAGAGGGAGTGAACCTGGAAGTGCAAACACTGGTAGAATTATTAGAACAAAACTGCCAGTAGTTCTTCATTCTCCACTCCGGAGATGTACTCCTCCACTCTAAGTCCAGAAAGACGCAAACGGAGGGTTTCCGGATCATGAATAGTTCCTTTCAGTACCTCCTCCAACACATGAATATCTTTGGTGGACATAAAATCCCCTTCAATATTCACTTCCTCGATGATGCCCTTATTCACATTCATATTCAGGGAAACAGTTCCTGAAGGAAATTGCAAAACTCTGTTAAACTGGTATTTTGGGGAGTATCCAAAGTTCCACTCCCAAGTGGAGAATTTTGAGTCTCTAAGTGTATGAATTGCTTTCAGGTCTCTTTCACTATAGCTGTATTTCCTGGCTCCATCCACACTATTCAAGACATGATCAAAGATCCGATTCTGAAAATCATCCACTTCCAATTTCTCAACCAGGTGATTCCGGATGTTGGTTACCTTCGATCGTATGGACTTCACAGCACGGTCTGAGAATCGGTCAGATTGCACCTTCAATGCAGCCGACAGTTCATTCATCTCCGCAGAGAACAGGAGAGTGCCATGATGAAGTACCCGATGTTTGAAAACATGGCTGGCTGTTCCAGATATTTTTAGCTTCTTCAGCAGCAACTCATTGCGCTCTCCCAGATGTACATCCAGTCCCATCTTTCCCATGGCTTGAATAATGGGCAATGTGTACTTCTTGTAATCCACAAGCTCCCCCTCCTTGCCGTTTGTGATGAAGGCGAAATTGAGATTTCCGAGATCATGAAATACGGTTCCCCCTCCCGATATTCGCCTGACTACAGGGATCTGTTTCTCCTGAACATAAGAAAAATTAATTTCGGCCAGGGTATTCTGATGCTTACCTACAACAATCGAAGGGATGTTTTTATAGAGAATAAACAGCTCCTCTCTAACGCTCTTCAGCAAATACTCTTCAGAAGCCAGGTTAAAATAAGGATCTGTTTGGTCACTATTAATGCAAAGCATGTATCTACTCCTTTTGTGGCATTTTTGACATCAACCATACATATAACCTATAGACCAGGTAGCCACAGCCTGCTCCCCATAATCCGCCTGCAATCACATCCCCTGGGTAATGTACTCCCAGGTATATGCGGCTGTAGGCAATAACTAATGCCCAGATCATCATCACAACAGTAAACCAGTTTTTTCTTATCCATAAGATAACCAGGGTAGCTACTCCGAAAGCATTTGAAGCATGGGAAGAGATAAATCCGTATTGTCCACCACACTTCTGGTTCACCAGGTGTACCACCTCTTTCAGTGCAGGTTCATGACACGGTCTTAATCTCTGGACCACATTCTTAAACAGATGCACAGAGGTCTGATCAGTCAGCACAATCACAGCCACAAGGAAAAGGAATATAGGTATCAATTGCCATTTCCGTTTCCAGCCCAGGTATATCAGTATAAGAACATAAAAGGGCCACCAGGTGGTCTTGCCACTGATCCACCACATGATGCCATCCCATAACTCATTGTGCAAGCCATTTATAGCCAAAAAAATCCGTGTATCTAATTGCACAAACCAATCCATGATCATAGCATAAGTATTATCGACGTCTTGTCAGGAATTAAGCATGGCCCAGATGATGTCGTTGAGACTCACCAAGCCCAGGTTGGCTACAGCAGAGATGAAATGATATCGCACCTCAGGCAGATCCTTCTTAATCTCATCCATCAACTCTTCATCCAGCAGATCCGATTTGGATATCACCAAGAGACGTCGCTTATCTAATAATTCAGGATTGTATTTTTCCAGCTCAGTCAGTAGAATCCGGTATTCCTCATTGATGTCCTTGCTGTCGGAAGGGATCATAAACATCAGCATGGAATTTCGCTCAATATGGCGTAGAAACCGGTGCCCGAGGCCCTTCCCTTCACTGGCTCCTTCAATGATCCCGGGAATGTCGGCCATGACAAAAGAGCGGTCATCTCTGTACTTGACAATTCCCAGGTTGGGCACCAAAGTGGTAAAAGGATAGTCGGCGATTTTTGGTTTAGCAGCAGACATAGCCGACAGAAGGGTTGATTTCCCGGCATTGGGAAAACCCACCAGCCCCACATCAGCCAGAAGCTTTAATTCAAGGATATACCACCCTTCTTCTCCTGGTTCACCTGGTTGTGCGTACCTGGGAGTTTGGTGAGTTGATGACTTGAAATGATCGTTACCCAATCCGCCCCTGCCTCCGTTGATCAGGATCATTTCTTCATCCTGCTTGGTAATCTCGAACAGCGCTTCGTTGGTCTCCGCATCCCGGGCAACCGTTCCCAGGGGAACCTCAATATATGCATCTTGGCCGCTGGCTCCGGTCTTTAAAGAGGATCCCCCATTGTCGCCATGGGTGGCAAAGATATGCTTACGGTATTTCAAATGCAGCAATGTCCACAACTGCTCATTCCCTTTCAGAATTACATGTCCGCCCCTTCCTCCATCTCCTCCATCGGGGCCTCCTTTCCTGGTGGTTTTATCGCGATGTAGATGAGCCGATCCACTGCCACCTTTACCGGATCGACAGAAGATCTTTACATAATCGACGAAATTGGCGTTGGACATGATTTGAGAAACAGAAGGTTTGAACTATTTTACCTTGTCGATCACCTTAACGATTCGGTCAAAGATTTTATCAATGGTGCCTGTTCCTTCAACCGCAGCGTGTTTATGCATTTTGTCGTAGTAGTAAGTCACCGGAATGGTCTGACGATTATACACGTCAATCCGGTTATTGATAGTCTCCATATTATCATCCGTGCGTCCGGTCTCCTCTCCACGTTTCAGAAGACGGTTGACCAGTTCCTCACGGGGTACCTCCAGAGAGATCATGACGGATACTCTCTCGTCATAATCTGTAAGTGCTTTCCGTAACTCCCGGGCTTGTTCCACGGTCCTCGGAAATCCATCAAATATAAATCCGGATCCATCCTGATGTTTCTCCAGTTTATTACGGATCATTCCGATCACAATGTGGTCAGAAACAAGTTCACCCTTCTCCATGATGGCTTTGGCCTCCAAGCCAAGGTCAGTCTGCGCAGCCACTTCTTCCCGGAGCAAATCTCCTGTAGAAATATGGTTCAAACCATATTTCTCTATAATCTTTTCTGATTGAGTTCCTTTTCCTGATCCCGGAGGTCCGAATAATACAATATTTAGCATGAGTTTTTAAGGTTTTTTAAGACGAGATCAAATATAGTAAGGATTTACTGCATTAATTGACCAGCTGGTATATTTCCTTAAAATTTCTGCCGTACCCGTCGTAATCCAATCCATATCCAATAATGAAGTCATTGGGGATTTCCATTCCCACATAATCCAGCTTCACCTCCTTGATAGTGGCATCCGGTTTGTGCAGAAAAGTAGCCACCTTGATCTCTGCAGGCTCATAGCCTGACAATTGCCTGATGATGGTCTCCAGAGTAATCCCCGTATCCACAATATCCTCCAGTACCACCACCACCCGGTCCTTCAGGTCGCGGTTAATTCCTATTAGCTGTTTAACGGTTCCGGTAGACGAGGTACCGCTATAGGAGGCCAGCTTCAAGAAAGTGATCTGACAGGGAAAGGTTAACTGCTTATACAGATCACTGGCAAACATAAATGCCCCGTTTAGTATACCCATAAATATGGGATCTTTATCTGCCAGTTCACTGTTCATCTCCTTTGCTATCCGAGTCACCTCTTTCTGAATCGCGTTTTCATTAATCGACAGTTCGAATAGCTTATCATGAACCTTTACTCTTGTATTCATCATCTTGTTTATATATCAAATTAATCAGAGATTAGTAAGAACAAAAATAATTGTATTTTCGTTAGCTGATATTCCTTTATTAAACATCATTAACACATGAATCCAAAAGTCAGTATTATTATGGGAAGTACCTCAGATCTTTCCATCATGGAACAGGCAGCCAAACTGTTCGATGAGTTCGAAATTCCCTTTGAAATTAATGCACTTTCGGCCCATAGGACCCCCGAACAAGCCATGGATTTCGCAAGAAATGCTGCAGGAAGAGGGATCAGGGTTATTATTGCGGGTGCTGGTGGAGCAGCTCACCTTCCCGGTGTGGTTGCTGCCCTTACTCCTCTTCCGGTAATTGGAGTACCGATTAAAGCCTCCATTTCCATTGACGGATGGGATTCCATTCTGAGCATCCTGCAAATGCCTCCGGGTATTCCGGTGGCCACAGTGGGACTGGATGGTGCACGCAATGCTGCCATTTTAGCAGCTCAGATCCTTGGAACAGGCGATCCGGCAATCATGGGAAAAATGATACAGTTCAAAGAGAGTCTTGCTTTAAAGATTGTTCGAGCTAATGAAGAGCTCAAAGAGATACAGTTCAAGTTTAAAACCAATTGAAGATGAAATGATAACTCCACTATTGTGGCAATGGAAGAGACCGGGAATGATCATCCCGGTCTTTTTTTTGCTCTTACTTCCCGTTTCGGGACAATACGACTGGAAGGAACCCTACGTCTCCTCCCTGGGGGGAGCCTTTGTGATCCACACCGGACCTGCCAGCTCCTCACAAAACCAGGCCGGTTTGGGTTCCACGGAAGGCAACTCTATCTGCATACAACATTGCAGACCTTATATGATGATGGATTTGGGTATCTCCACTTTGTCCTTACAGCTTGAATCAGGTCAGGGTGCATTTGGATCTGCAATCACCACCCTGGGTGTCGAAGGATTGAGAAAAACATCTGCCTGGATTTCTTATGGAATGCAACTCCATCCGGGAATTACAACTGGCGTTGGAATTCAACTCCGGTATTCAAGTATTCCCGAGAAGATATGGTACCAACCGGCAATTAGTTGTGCCATCGGTATACAGGCAAGAATCAATAGCCAGTTAGTGACTGGTGCCCATGTTCTGCACCCCGTGGGCTGGACATCCCATCCTACGGATGACCGAAATCAACTGATGAACCTGGCGGTCGGTGGCGCCTATACCTTTATTGAAACCTCTACGTACTTCCTCGAATTGCATGTAATACCCGGTTCTGGGCTGCAAGTATGCCAGGGATTAGAATTGAAATTGAAAGAGCGGATGGCAATGATGCTGGGTATGCACACCCGTCCACTTTCTCTAACCGGAGGGGTAGCCATATTCTATACCCAATGGTCCATGCATGCGGCTTTTGTATATGGAATTGATTCCGGAACCACTCCACTCTCTTCTCTTTCATATGCATGGTAAATCCTTTATCATAAGCTTAATCATCCTTTTTACTGTTCCGTGGGCTCACTATGCACAGCAACCTGAGGATCTTGCTTCTATGGGTGAAGAGCTCCTTTACAGAGATGGTTCAGTTGAATTGCCTTTGGAGATCTATGAAGGACGGACGTACCTGATGAACCATCCCCTTAATCTGAATACAGCCACATCCAAAGAGATGGAAGAGTCAGGTCTCTTTACTCCCTTTCAGATCCATGTATTGCTCCGGTACAGAAAAGAATATGGATCGCTCTTCTCCCTGAATGAGTTGATCATACTGCCCGGATTCCGGCAGTCGCGTCTCCGGGAAATCGCTCCCTTTCTCACCGTACAAGAGGGTATACATGTCACTTCAAAGATCCGCCGATCTAACATGGTTCTGCTTCAGGCAGGGAGGAGTTATCCCGCACCCAAAGGATATCAAATCCCGGAAGCAGCACCTGATAATGAATCTGCTTTTGCAGGAACACCCTTAAAGACAAGTGTCAGGATAAAGAGCCATGCTGGAAGTAACCTTTCCTTTGGGATGGCATATGAAAAGGATGCCGGAGAGCCATTCTGCCATGGTAAGCAACCGGAATTTTTTCCAGTGTACATCAATTACAATGGATACCGCCTCCTAAAGCAGCTGGTGATAGGGACCTTTCAACTGCATCATGGGATGGGACTGGTCAATGGGTCAGGTTTTATGCATACGTCATCAACAGTTCAGTCAAACTCGACACCATTGTTAAAGATCAGGCCATATGCTTCTCTGAATGAAAACCGATTCGAACGTGGAATGGGATGCAGGATCGGTGGTAAACAAATGGAATGCGCCTTTTGGGCCTCCTATCGGCAACTGGATCTGTCATTGAACCAGATTTCTGAAAATCCATCAGAAACAGGATGGATGGAACACGAACGGACTACAGGATTGCACCGCACAACTGGTGAGATAGCGGGGCGAAATATGATCAGCAGGTTCTATTCGGGAACCCAGGCACTGTTTCGCCTGAATACCCTGAATGTGGGTTGTAATGTAAGTTTTGAACGGACTGGACTCACCCTGGCCGGCCTTGATAGCCTGAAGCAGACTCAGAAACCTGATCTTAACCATTCGTTCAGTCTCCATGGCCGGTGGCATAAAAACCGTCATGTCATTTTCGGGGAGTGTGCGGTGGAGCGCTGGAGTTCTGCTGCAATCCTCACCGGTACAACAATTCGGTTCAACGAGTTCTTGCAGGTAGGTCTTCTTTTACATCACTATGGCCCCGGCTACAGGGGTGCAAGACCCTCCTCCTATGCATCGGGCAGTCACATCCGCAATGAGCAGGGTGTAGCGATACATCTTCAGGCTGAACCGGGAAAGCAACTGGTAGCTGAATGCACCGCGGAGCTTTTTCGTTATCCGGCTCCCCGTTTCCAGACCCATACACCATCCATCGGTTTTAAGTATAGTTGCACCTTCAATACGAATGCTTTCGTCAGCTTTCCGTGGAAGTTCAGGATATCACACAAAGTATGGCAAACAACCCCTAAAGGGAATGCAACTGGAGCTCGACTACTCAAAACATCAAAGGTTACAAGATTGGATTTCCGACTTATTATGGGACATGAATCCCCGTTACAATGGCACTCTCGGACAGTCGTGTCACTGCTATCACAGCATGAACAAACTATTCCTGCTTACGCGGCAGTTCAACAGCTCCGATTGGAGACTCCACCCCATCTTAGGTGTGTTTTACAGTTTGTCGTGTTTCATGTGTCACACTGGGACAACCGAATCTACCTGTATGAGCCCGGATTCTACTATAATTTCCACTTTCCCGTTTACTATGGTACAGGTCAGAAGACTTCCATTGTGATTACCGTGAAGCCAGGCAAAAAGATATCCATTGCAGGGAAGGCCTCGGTAATTACCCATCAGAACAGAGATCAAATGGGAACCGGGAATAATCAAATTTCAGGGAACAGAAAATGGGAATTGGGAGCTCAGTTCCGAATCAGTTTCTAATCGAATTTAATATCCTGTATGTGGATCTGAAGGTTCACATTACCCCTGAACTCATTCTCAACCAGCTGATAACAGATATCAAAAGGAACACCTTTATTGATCGTTTTGAAATCATCTCCCTGATGGAACGCAATGGCCGGAAATACTTTGAATGGATTCTCCTCCTGAATGAGAGTAAGTTTTAAATGCTCACCTTGAGTCCCTACAGTCCGTCCATACCCGTTGTCCACTACATTTTCAGATATAAAAACCGGGCAGGGATTCTCAGGTCCAAAGGGCTGAAACTGCTTCAATATCCGGAAAAATTTATCGTTTATCTCCTTCAGCTGTAGTTCAGTATCAATCTGCACAACAGGGATTAATTGCTCAGGATTAATGGTATCGCTTACAATCTTTTCAAAACGTTCTGTGAATCTCTGTACATTCTTAACCTGCATAGTCAGCCCTGCTGCATACTTATGTCCTCCAAAATTCTCAAGCAGGTCACTGCACGATTCTATAGCCTGGTACAGGTCAAATCCATTAACCGATCGGGCTGAACCAGTAGCCAACCCGTTGGACCTGGTCAGAATCACTGTAGGCTTATAGAAATGATCCAATAGCCTTGATGCCACGATGCCAATCACTCCTTTGTGCCACTCCGGGTTATAAAGCACTGTAGAGTTCCTCTCTTGAAACTCCGAATTATCATGAATCATCTGGATGGCCTGTCGGGTGATCTCGGTATCAATACTCCTTCGATCCAGGTTGAAACTATTGATCTTTTTGCTGATAATGCCTGCATCCTTTTTCTTATCACACACCAACAGATCTACCGATTTTTTACCTGATTCCATCCTCCCTGCCGCATTGATCCTGGGACCAATCTTGAAGACAATATCTTCAATATCCACTATCTTCTTGTCAATGCCTGCTACTTCCCTTATGGCTTTCAATCCCGTGGAAGGACTTTCATTCAGCTTCTTAAGACCATAATAGGCCAGTATCCTGTTTTCGTCGGTAATGGGTACGATATCGGATGCAATGCTTACTACTACTAAATCCAGGTAGTCAAGGATCTGTTTATCTGGCAACCCTGTTTTACGGCAATAAGCCTGAACCAGCTTTAGTCCAACTCCGCATCCCGACAATTCCTTGTAAGGGTAGGAACAATCCTTTTGTTTCGGATCCAATACCGCAACAGCATCAGGGATTACATCACCGGGATTATGATGATCGCAAATGATGAATTCAATTCCCTTAGTATTTGCGTATTCAATCTTATCTACCGCTTTTATCCCACAATCCAAGGCAATGACCAGCGAAACACCTTGGTCAGCAGCATAATCAATCCCCTTCAATGAAACACCGTATCCCTCATTATAACGATCCGGAATATAATAATCGATCTGTTTAAAATGATCTTTAAAGAAAGAATAGATCAAGGCAACTGCAGTGGTACCATCCACATCGTAATCGCCATACACCAACACCTTTTCACCCGATTCGATGGCCTCCAGGATGCGATCCACCGCAATTCCCATATCCTTCATCAGATAAGGATCGTGCAGGTTGTCCAGATCGGGTCGGAAAAAGAACCTGGCCTCTTCATAGGAGGTGATCCCGCGCTGAACCAGTATCTGGGCAAGGGGACGGTCAATACCGAGCTCCCTGGATAAAGAGGTAATCTTGTCCTCATTACCCGGTGCTTTTATAACCCAGTTCTTTTTCATGATTTGATAGCAATTCGGCAGGCAACCTCCCCCCTCTTCCTGCAAAATTAACATAATCTTTTTTATACCTTTGCCCCCAGAATAATAAAATCCCGCATGCACCATTCCGAATTCAGCGAACAGGAACAGATCCGAAGAAACTCCCTGGAAGAGATAAAAAAACTTGGATATAATCCTTACCCGCCTGAGACATTCGAGATCAGTCACAAAGCATCAGAGGTGAAGTCACTTTTTGAAAAGGATGAATCCTCATTGGCAGATATTACCCTGGCCGGAAGGATCATGAGTCGCAGAATTATGGGTAGTGCATCTTTTGCTGAGATTCAGGATTCATCAGGTAGGATTCAGCTCTATTTTCGCAGAGATGACCTTTGTCCGGATGAAGATAAGACCCTGTACAATACCCTATTCAAAAAGCTACTGGATATCGGTGATTTTATCGGGATCAGGGGATTTGCATTCAGAACCCAGGTAGGAGAGATCTCTGTACATGTTAAAGAACTCACTTTACTCAGCAAATCCATCAAACCCCTTCCCATTGTGAAGGAGGCTGAAGGGAAGGTGTATGATGCAGTAACCGATCCCGAATTCAGGTATCGGCAACGCTATGTGGATCTGATTGTCAATCCCGAGTCGAGGGAGCTGTTCAGGAAAAGAACTCAGATATATAATTCTCTCCGGGACCTGTTTAATGAAAAAGGGTATTTGGAAGTGGAAACACCCGTGCTGCAACCTATTCCAGGAGGAGCGGCCGCAAAACCTTTCATCACTCACCACAATACACTGGACATCCCTCTCTATCTGCGAATTGCCAACGAACTCTACCTGAAACGCCTCATTGTAGGAGGATATGACGGCGTATATGAATTCTCTAAAGATTTCAGGAATGAGGGCATGGACCGCTCCCATAATCCGGAGTTCACTGTCATGGAAATATATGTGGCTTTCAAGGATTACAAGTGGATGATGGATTTCACTGAAGAGATGATTGAGAAGGTGGTCCTGGATCTGCATGGAACCACGAAAGTGATGGTGGGGGATCAGGAGGTCGATTTCAAGCGCCCTTTTGAACGGATCACCATGCTGGATGCCATCAAAAAAAGCACCGGCTTTGATATTGCCGGAATGGATGAGGATGGGTTGAGAAGTATAGCCGAATGCCTGGATGTGGAACTGGACGAATCGATGGGTAAGGGTAAGATTATCGATGCCTTGTTTGGCGAGAAGGTCGAACCTCATTTAATCCAACCTACCTTTATTACTGACTACCCGGTAGAGATGTCGCCCCTTTGCAAAAAACACCGTGATAATCCTGAGTTAACAGAGCGGTTTGAATTGATCGTCAACGCCCAGGAACTCTGTAATGCCTATACGGAGCTGAACGATCCCATTGACCAGTTGACCAGGTTCCAGGAGCAGCTGAAACTTTCCGAAAAGGGTGATGACGAAGCCATGTTTATCGATATGGATTTTGTACGGTCCCTTGAGTATGGCATGCCACCCACCTCTGGGATGGGGATGGGCATGGACCGCCTGGTGATGCTGATGACCAACCAGAGCAGCATACAGGAAGTGCTCTTCTTCCCGCAAATGAAACCGGAAAGGAAAGCCATTGAGCTAAGCGAAGAGGAAAAGCTGGTTCTGAATCTTCTGAAAGAAAACTCCCCTGTTGATCTGAATGAGCTAAAAGCTCAGACCGGACTCAGCAACAAGAAGTGGGATAAAGCCATAAAAGGCCTCACCAAAAACAAACTCGCTAAGGTGGAGAAAACTGATGCGGGTCTTTTTGTTTCGCTGATATAAAGTATTTACTTAAATGGTTAGAGGGCCTCAACCGATTGGTTGGGGCTTTTTTTGTCCCCTGGTTGTCACAGGGAGTGCACTTATTCAATCCTTTTCCATTCTTCTTTCAACCTATCAGATGATATGGTCCATTTATCTCCATCAAGTGTGTACTTATATACAGACGAATCACCTATTAACTCAATGTTCTTATTAATTTCATAATATTGAACATAGGTATCCTCAGTAACCCTATAAATTCCAGCATGAGCAATGAACATATCAGAAGCAGTATCCTGTCCAATATTTGCCCAATTGATTTTACCCAAATATTTATAAGATTTCAATCCTTCATAATCGCCCCCTGGAAAAGTGTAAACAGTATCTTGCATAGTCCATTCACCTGATACAAGTTTCCAAACACCTTCCAATGGATTTGTCTTGTCGGATTCCTTTTCTTCAGCTGTACAACTGAATAGCATAATGCAAACTGCAATCAAATAACACAATGTAAATTTCATAATAGATTGGTTTTGTGGTTAATAACAATGCTATTTATTCAATAAAAGTAAGTTATAATAATGCCCAAGTCAAATATTATTTTGATCAACTCTATTTACAATGTCAGCTTCCCGGAACCTCGGCCGATTAAAATTAGAGAATAATCTTTAATTTTAATTTTTGACCCCCTCCCAGTGAAAACAAGAAAAAAAGTATAAAAACGATCACTAAACCTATAACGATATGCTTGCTTCTAATTGAATTCATAAACCAATATGATTGCACACAAAAGAAAGCGCAACAATCATTCCAACGAGAGACACTGATCCCAAAAACTTGTATCCTGTTTTTTATAGCAAATCACTTTTACCGATGGATACCAAGTGCCTTTTTTACTGCTAATCCGGTAACGCACGATTAATGCGCTTGGTTTTCTGGGTTCAGATACTCCCAGTTGCGAAGAGCAATTTTTTCCTTTATTCGGTTAATGAAATAGTCCTTCTTTATCAGCTTACCTAAGCCATTCTCAAAAAATACATTATCTATTTGAAGTAATTCATTCTCATTGAGGTCGATAAAAATAGGCTGTCTTGACTCCTCGAACGCTCTTTTCGCATATTTCCAGGTATATCTCGTTTTGATCGCTCTTTGCGTTTTAACATAAGAGTAAAATGCTCGTTCAGCCTTTTCCTTGAAATCCTTAAGAAATGCGTCCATTCCTTCCTGCATAAGTCTAGGCATATGCTTATGGAAGGTAACAACAAAACTATTAGTGTTTGAAATCTGATGTTTCCACTCTTTATATCTCTCATCCTCCTTAAATCCCTGATCTAAAAGAAACTGCCTATTACCATTACTAGGGTATGCACTTAAAACATATTGAATTTCTCAGTAATATTGGGGGTTA
>CAZURA010000037.1:0-37709 GCA_964622985.1 uncultured Bacteroides sp.
ACATATTTAGTTCGCCTTTAAATCCCCACCTCGCGGACTTTCACGGCGCGATAACCGTGTTGTGACATCCGAAAATTAAAAAATGACTGACCACTTTCTTTCATTCTAGTAAATGGCTGGGTTGTATACGGTTGAGCAGGATTGGCTGTTCGAGAAGTTGTTTGGTATATAAAATGCCCAAAGGCATTTACTCTTCATTGCGGATCCGTTATTTCAAAACCCATTCTGTACTATATTGCAGAGCATCAGGCGGAATTGCCCTGGATGACACTTGAGGATGGGCAATCTCTTGTTTTATCGGTAAAGGACTTTGATGTTTTTGAGTATCCCAATGACGAAAACAGGACCTGGAAGTGGAACTGGGGACCCAGTAAGAACCACCGATTTCTCTCCGTCCTTATCAAATAGGATTATTCCTGAAGTACATGCTATAAAAGCAACCTAAGCGAATGCGAAGCATACGGTTCAGTTGCGTTATAGCATGTACGAAAGGATGTATCCTACCCCTTCAGTGCTTCTGCACCGCTAACGATCTCCAGGATCTCAGTGGTGATGGAGGCCTGGCGTGCTTTGTTGAACTGGAGGCTCAACTCTTTCAAGAGCTCTGTTGCATTGTCAGTGGCCTTATGCATGGCGGTCATTCGGGCTCCGTGCTCAGAGGCATGGGAATCGAGTATCGCCTTGTAGAACTGTAGCTTCAACGACCTGGGTATCAGCTCCTCAATTATGTATTCCTTCGAAGGTTCAAAAATATAATCCACATTGACAGCGTACCTAGGTTCTTCTGCAAGATCCTCCACCTTAATAGGGAGAAACTGCTCCTCGGTGAGGATCTGCGTAGCCGCATTCTTAAACTGATTATATACCACATCCACATGATCGTACTCCTCATCAGTAAAGAGTCCCATGATCGTACTGGCCAGTGTGCCCACACGGTCAAAGGTAAGGTCATCAAAGATCTCACTGCCATCTGAGATGATGTTATAGCCCTTCTTGCGAAGGAATTCATTGCCCTTCTTTCCTATGGTAATAAAGTCCACCTGACGCGCCATCATCTGTCTTCCATACCGGGTCAATGCCCTCTGGATGGTAGCCTTAATGACGTTTGAATTGAAGGCTCCACACAAGCCCCGGTTGGAGGTAATAAGAACCAACAGGATTTTCTCTTTCTCCCGTTTGATTGCATATTTATTGTCCTCATCATCCTTTAGGCTGTCACCTAGACTGGCCAGGATCTCCTGAAGCTTTTCCGCGTAAGGCCTGAACCGGATAATGGCTTCCATCGCTTTTTTGAGTTTGGCAGCAGAAACCATTTTCATGGCACTGGTGATCTGCCTGGTGGAAGCCACAGAGGCTCTTCGTTCCCGTATCTCCTTCAAACTCGCCATGTGGTACTTCTATTTAAATTTCTCCACAATTTCATTGGCCGCTTCTTCCAGGTCGTCGGTGATCTCCTTCGACAATTTTCCCTGGGCCAGGGCTGCCAGTGTCTTCTTATATTTCAACTCCATATACTCCAGGAAATCTGACTCAAATTCCTTCACCTTCTCAACCGGAATGTCGGCCAGCAATCCTTGAGTACCACAGTAGATGATGGCAATCTGCTTATCAACCGGCATGGGTGAATACTGGCCCTGTTTCAGGATCTCCACATTTTTTCGCCCTTTGTCCAATACCGCCTTAGTGGCTGCATCCAGGTCCGATCCGAACTTGGCAAAAGCCTCCAGTTCACGGAACTGTGCCTGATCCAGCTTCAGCGTCCCGGCAATTTTCTTCATCGATTTAATCTGGGCATTACCCCCAACCCTGGATACTGAGATCCCCACATTGATCGCAGGCCTGACTCCCGCATTAAAGAGGTTGGATTCCAGGAATATCTGACCGTCAGTAATGGAGATCACATTGGTCGGAATGTATGCGGAAACGTCACCCGCCTGGGTCTCAATGATAGGAAGAGCAGTCAATGAACCTCCTCCTTTTACCAAAGGTTTCAATGCCTCGGGCAGATCGTTCATATTCTTGGCAATTTCATCGGACTGGATAATCTTGGCAGCACGCTCCAAGAGACGGGAGTGCAGATAGAAAACATCCCCCGGATAAGCTTCCCTTCCCGGAGGGCGCCTCAACAGGAGTGACACTTCACGATATGATACGGCCTGTTTGGACAGGTCATCATAAATGATCAGTGCTGGCCTTCCTGTGTCTCTGAAATACTCTCCAATGGAGCAACCGGCAAAGGGAGCATAAAACTGTAGTGCCGCCGGATCAGATGCCGTAGCACTCACAATGACCGTATAGTCCATGGCCCCTGCCTCTTCCAGGGTCTTCTGGATGTTGGCTACAGTCGAACCTTTCTGTCCTATGGCCACATAGACACAATAGACAGGTTCTCCCTTCTCATAAAAACCTTTCTGATTGATAATAGTATCAATGGCAATGGCGGTCTTGCCGGTCTGCCTGTCACCGATGATTAACTCCCGTTGTCCCCTTCCAATAGGGATCATGGCATCAATTGGCTTTAGTCCCGTCTGCAGAGGCTCATTTACAGGTTGGCGGTATATCACTCCCGGAGCCTTTCTTTCCAGAGGCATATCCAATAAATCACCAGCAATAGGTCCCTTTCCGTCGATAGGTTCTCCCAGGGTATTTATCACACGACCCAATAACTTCTCACCCACACCTATGGAGGCGATACGCTTGGTTCTTTTTACGGAATCACCCTCTTTGATCAACTCGGAGGAGCCCAATAATACGGCACCTACGTTATCTTCTTCCAGGTTAAGTACAATCCCCATCACACCGCTGTCAAATTCGATCAGCTCATTGGCCTGTACACTGTTCAATCCATATATACGGGCAATCCCATCTCCAACCTGGAGTACCGTGCCCACCTCTTCCAATTCAACCTCGCTTTTGAATCCTTCGATCTGTTTTTTGAGAATTTCCGATACTTCGGAAGGTTTAATCTGAGCCATATGCTATTTCTTTACTTGGGAGTTTTAAGTAATTGATTTTTTATTTTCCTGAGGTTGGTTGCAACGCTGGCGTCGTACTGCATGTGCTCGATGGTGAGTACAAATCCACCTATCACATCTTCATCCACCGATGAGGATAGCTCAACCTCTGATTTATAGGCCTTCTGGATTAGCGCATTGATCTTCGAAATGGATACTTCATCCACCGGTTGCGCTGTAACCAACTGTGCGGTATTAATACCTTTAGCCTTCCGGTATAGATCCCTGAAATTTCTTGCGATCCCAGGAATATAGATTTCCCGTTTATTCTTGATGACCAAATCTATCATGGATAAGGAGATCTCAGACAAATGTTTTTTAAGTATTGATCCCACCAACTCGCATTTCTGACTGGTCTGTAAAGAAGGTATAGCAAGCATATACTGGAAATCCTCTATGTTACAGGTATCTGTCAGGATCTCCATATCCTTATATACCCTGTCCAGCATCTGCTTTTCTGAAGCAATCTGGAACAGTGCTTTTGCGTAACGTACTGAAATTAGACTTTCGTTCATACCCTCCTTAATTGAGGTCGGCTTCATCGATGAGCTTATTGACCAAATCCTTCTGTGCTTTTGTATCCTCCAGTGTTGCTCTTAAAATCTTTTCTGCAATATCCACCGACAGGTTGGCAATCTGCTCTTTCATTTCGTTGATAGCTGATGCCTTCTCGGTCTGGATCGATTCCCTGGCATTCTTGATCAGTTTCTTGGCTTCCTCGGAAGCTTTCTCCTTAGCATCGGTAATAAGCTTATCCTTCACCTCCCTGGCCTCTTTCAGCAAAGCATTCCTTTCCGCTTTAGCCTCAGCCAGAATTTTTTCGTTGTCAGCCTTCAGCTTGGCCATCTCCTCTTTCGCCCGGTCGGCTGCCTCAAGTGCATGACGAATACTCTCATTCCTCGCTTTCACTGCCGTAAGAATAGCCGGCCAGGCAAATTTGCCCAAAACTAATAAGAGAATACCAAAAAACAGGGTTGACCAAAATATAAGTCCAATATCCGGAGTTACTAGATCCATAATATATTAATGTTTAATTGTTTTCCAAGAAAGACCTGCAACCAACCGTTACAGGTCTTTTCTAATCTTTTGCAATGTTATCCCATCATGGCAACCACAACGGCAAACAATGCAACGCCTTCAATCAAAGCAGCAGAGATAATCATAGCGGTCTGGATCTTTCCACCGGCTTCAGGCTGACGTGCAATGGCATCCATTGCCTGTCCACCGATTCTGCCGATCCCCAGTCCTGCTCCAATCACTGCAAGTCCTGCTCCAATTGCTGCTAACGTACCAGTCATAATAGTTAAATATTAAATGAATAATCAATCATGGTGATGCTCAGGCATCGCCAATCCAATAAATAGTGCTGATAATAAGGTGAAAATGTATGCCTGTAAAAAGGCTACCAGTATCTCGATCATATCCATGAATAACACCATGGCCAGTGAGGGCACCGCCATAAACACCGACTTGAAGATGAAGATCATGGATAACAGGCTCAGCACGATGATATGACCTGCGGTAATGTTGGCAAATAGTCGGATCATCAGGGCAAACGGCTTGGTGAACATGCCGATGACCTCTACGGGGATCATGATGGGTGCCAGCCACACAGGTACTCCAGGTGTGTTAAAAATATGCCGCCAGTACTCCTTGTTCCCGCTGAAGGTGGTGATCAGTAACGTTAGGGTAGCCAGCACAAAAGTTAGCGCAATATTCCCGGTCACATTTGCACCGAAAGGGAAGAACGGTATAAGTCCCATCAGGTTATTAAGCAATATAAAAAAGAAGACCGTGAGCAAATAGGGCATGTACCTGGCATACTTTTCTTCCCCGATGTTGGGAATAGCCACATCCTCTTCGATAAATACAATGACCGGTTCAATGAAGCCCCGCAATCCCCTGGGCTCGCTGATTCCTGCTTTCTTATAGGCCTGGGCCAATCCCAGGAAAACCCAAAGGAGTACAATAACCGAAAGCATCATCATGAATACATTCTTGGTGATGGAAAAATCGAGAGGCAATCCGGCCTCCACCAGTTCCCCGTGTTCGTTTACTTCAACGATCTTTCCCTCCAGGCTCTTCTCCACCTCTTTTCCCTTTTTATTGATCACCATAATAGAGCCATGCCCCATTTGAAATCCATGATGGGAATGTCCGTGAGCGATCTTTTTGGATGAAAAGATATGCAGTCCCGAATGTTTGCTATACAGAATCACCGGAAGATAGACACTCACATGATGTCCATGCTTATTGGTCCAAAGATGCCACTCATGGGAATCCTTAATATGGTCCATGATGAATTCGCTGGCTTTGAATTCCTCATCATCAGAAGTGTGACTGTGTCCGGCATCAGTCTCCCCATGATGGGTATCTTCTACCTGCCCCGGGTGCTCGTCGTGTTGATTGTCCTGTCCGAATAAATGAGCTCCGGGGGTGAAAAAGATATATCCTATCAGAAAAGTGGTTACAACGGCTAAATATCGTACGCTCACTATTAGAGTAATTATTTGTTCTTCAGTCCTTTAAGCAGGTTTCCTGCCAGTAAAAAAGTAAAGACTAAATATAGTGCAAAAAAAGTAATGATAAAGGGTTTGGAAAGATTTTTTGTCACCAACCAGAAAACCAATATATACAATAGATACAGAAGGAATTTTAACCCGACACCACCGAACAAAATGACCATTCCTTCCCGGTCGTTTTTTTGCATTCCCAGGGTCATGACCAGAAAGGCAATCACATTGATAGTGGCAACCGACAGGAGGGATATAAAATAAATGGTCAGTGATAACTCAGGGGCCATGTACGGCAGAAGCAGGATCCCGGCTATGACAAGCAGTGAGCAGAGAATTAATATTTGCCAGATGTAACGGATACGGTTAATCATCCTTTTTGATGATAAAATCCTTTAATGCAAGGTAGATTCCGGCAAAAACCCCTAAAACGGTGAGTATGGCTGTATAGACCGGTTTTTCAGAAGCGGCGCGTTCGTCAAGCTTCGATCCGGCCCAGTAAAACAGAAGTATGATGACAATCATCTGGAAGCCCATGCCCGAGTAGCGGGCAAAGGACTTCAATCCGGACGTTTTATTATTGTCCTTCTTTTGGTTTTTGGAGGGGTCCGTTGTTGAGTTCTTTTTTTCCACCCATATCACATTTTCCTGTAAATACAGCACCCGGTTCAATGGCCAGCTTTCCGGTTTTAATCTCCCCGTACAGTTTTGACATGGAGCGGAGAGAAAGCAACTCCTCTACAACTACTTTCCCGTCAACCACACCTTCAACCTCGCAATTCTTACAACGAATCTCTCCGGAAATTTTGCCGGTCTGACCAATAAATAATTTCCCTTTGGTATTCAGATTTCCAACGAGATTCCCATCAAACCTGATGTTCTCGCTCGATGAGATACTTCCTTCAATGGTAGTCCCCACGCCAATCATATTGATCTTGTTGGTACTTTCAGTTTCACCCATTTTTGCCATATCCTGCTTTTTTTTCTTTAAACTTAGTCATTATTCTTATTCCCGTCATAGGCCCATTTCAGATAGATGGAACCCCAGGTAAACCCACCTCCAAATGCAGCAAGGATCACATTGTCCCCTTTCTTCAATTGTGACTCCCACTCCCACAGGCAAAGGGGAATGGTAGCAGCGGTGGTATTTCCATATTTTTCGATGTTGATCATCACCTTCTCCTTTGGGATGCCCATCCGCCTGGCTACGGCCTCAATGATCCTCATATTGGCCTGGTGCGGAACCAGCCATGCCAGCTCTTCGGATTTCAGGTTATTCTTCTTCATGATCTCCACCGAAACATCTGCCATTTTCGATACGGCTACTTTAAATACAGCCTGGCCCTCCTGAAAGACAAAATGTTCCCTGGCATCCACAGTTGCATGGGAGGGGGGGTTTGCCGAACCGCCAGCCTTCATGTGAAGGTGCTTGACCCCACTGCCATCCACCTCAAGTATGGAATCGATTATTCCAATACCGTCTTCCACTGGTTCAATCAGTACTGCAGCGGCAGCGTCACCAAACAGCGGGCAGGTGGTACGATCGGTATAATCGGTAATGGCAGACATCATATCTGCACCTACCACCACCACGTTTTTATAATTACCAGACTGTACTAAACTTGCTCCTGTCTGCAGCGCATATACAAATCCGGAACAGGCAGCAGCAAAATCAAAGCTCCATGCCTTGGTCAGTCCTGCTTTATCACTGATCAGATTTGCAGCGGATGGAAAATGATAGTCTGGAGTAATCGTTGCACACACCACCACTTCAATATCCTCAGGTTTTTTTCCTGTCTTCTCCAGCAACCCCTTTACTGCTTCAGCACCCATATCAGAAGTGGCTCCCTCTTTCAGGATCCTTCTCTCTTTGATCCCGATACGTTGCATGATCCATTCATCGGTTGTCTCCACCATGGTGCTCAGCTCATCATTGGTGAGCCTGTACTCCGGGACCCAACCGTGTATCCCGGTTATTCCTGCCGCAATTTTACTCATCTGTTCAATTCTTCTTTGATCCTGTTGACTAAACCTGCTTGTACCACTTCAGAAGTGTGAATAAGCATACTCCTTATTGCCTTCTCAGAGGAGATCCCATGGCCAATAACAAGGGGTGCATTCACACCCAAAATGGGAGTGCCTCCATAAATTTCAAAATTAAACATTTCAAAGTAACCGTTTCCGATTCCTTTTGAAGAAACCACCCGGTAAAACGCCTCTGCCTGTTTTAACATCATATTTCCCACAAAACCATCCGTCACTATCACATGAGCCCTGTCGGTGACAAAAAGCTCATTGGCTTCCATATTTCCTGTAAAATTAAACTCGGAAGAGTCCTTCATCAGCTGGTAAGCGCTTTTGGCTACCATATTGCCTTTGCCCTCTTCCCTGCCAACGTTCAGCAAAACTACGTCGGGATCACTAATTCCGTTTACCAGCTTGGCATAAATGGTACCAATGGCGCCATATTGGTATAAGACATCGGGGCGGGCATCCGGATTTAATCCCACATCGAGCATGATAGCCTTGTGACCATCCAGGTTCGGTACAGGAGCAGCAATGGCGGGACGGATAATTCCGGGAATGGAATTGACGATCTGAATGGCCCCTACCAGCATGCCACCCGTATTACCTGCACTGCAAAATCCATCGAGCGCTCCTTCCACCAGCAACCGGTGACCCAGAAACAGGCTTGCATCCGGTTTTTCTTTGAAAGCTTTCAGGGGATGATCTTCCATCTCCACAAAATCGGGAGTATGGATGAGGGAAACACCGCTAACATCCAGCTGGTGTTCATCAGCATATCGGGAAAGCACATCCTGGTCACCTATCAGGACAATTTCCACATCCTCAGGCAACGCTTCACTAGCGAGCAAAGAACCACGTATTGTGGCACCGGGAGCAAAATCACCCCCCATCATATCGATCCCAATTCGCATGGGTTTCAGGATTGCCACCGAAGAGGCGGTGTAAGATCTAGCCTAGATCTGTTTCGGACTCAATAACCAGCTTGCCCTTGTAATAGAGGTTTCCATCCACGTAGTAGGCACGATGACGCTCGTGAACAGTACCGGTTGTGGAGCAAGTCGAAAGCGTGGGAGCTTCCGCTTTATAGTGGGTTCTTCTCTTGTCTCTTCTGGTCTTCGAAATTTTTCTTTTCGGGTGTGCCATATCTATCAGCTTTTTTTAATTATTCCTTTTAATGCATCCCATCTGGGATCGGTTTGTTCACTCAGATCTGACTCCTTTGCTTTGTGAGCTTCCAGTTTCTGCAGCATATTTGGATCGCAGGTGGATTCCCCTTTTTCGTCTGCGGGATGAACGCGCTTATAGGGAAGGGCCAGAATGATAAACTCATACATAAACTGTCCAACCTCTATCTCATATTCATCTTTCCCGATGACCACTACATCCTCTTCAATTTCTCCCGTATTTTCACCAAACTTGACAAAAATGATCTGGGAGGTCTCTATCTCCGTTGAGAAACGATCCAGGCAACGGTCGCAAACTACTTCCACTTCCCCGGTAAGGGTAAAATGCAAGGCCAGTACTCCAGGTTTCTTCTCCATCTGGACGTTAGCCAATACATTCCCGTTCTCAACTTCCGGATGCTCAAATGATGCAAAGAACTGCCGATCAAGTTCAAATGAAAAATCGTGATCTCCTTCTCCTAAACCAGAAATGCGAACTGCATATGATCCCTGCTTGCTCACCATTCTTCAATTTGGGTGTGCAAAAGTATACATTTATCTCATAAAAAAAAACAAATACGCCGCATTAATTCATGACTTATAGCGTATTAAACAGAAGGAAATTAAGAATTGTGGAGCCTATATGAATCAGATAATTACCTGCTGAATGGTTTCGATAAGCGAATCGATAAAGAAATCATCTTTGGTCAGATACCTGTTTGCCCCCTCTTCCATGAATTCGGCAAGTAGTTCGTCATCACCCTGACCGGTAAGGATTACCACCGGTACTTCCTGGTCTATTTTCCTGATCTCCTTCAGGGTCTCCATTCCATTGAGGCAATCATCTCCCGATCCGGCAAGTATATGGTCGAGAACGATCAGACTGGGCTCCTTGTCAAGGTTATCCAGACACTCTTCACCTGTCTGAAAGCAGATTACCTGATAATCCTGACGGCTCTGAAACGTGTATTCCAGCAAGTTAAGAATCATCTTATCGTCATCAATGAAGAAAATCAGTCTTCCCATAAAATCACAAAGTCGCCATTCAGAACAGGTGTAAAAGTAGCAAATTAATCTTTACTACAAAAGGAGGAATAAGATGTTCGAAAACGGACAGTCGCAGTTCAATATCGAACAGCTTTCCCTATCTATAATTTCATTAAAACACTATAGTTCTGATTGTTGATTGCTTTGGCATTATGATTGCCTTTTTTATTGATTGCGTAACCATAACCGAAGCTCCATGTCACTACTCAAGAATTACTTCCTTTCACTTGCCCGTAATGCAGTAAGAGATAAATTCTATTTCCTGCTGAACCTGCTGGGGCTGGCTGTCGGGATCACAGCTACCATCCTGATATTTATCTATATACAGGATCAGTTGACCTATGACAAGCAGAATGAAAATTATGAACGGATCTACCGGCTGGAAGGTGACTTCTTTATTAATGAAAAACAGGACCTGATCGCCATTGTTCAGATCCCGTTGGCCCCCACACTGAAAGATGAATATCCGGAAGTGGAAGAATACGCACGGATCATATACACAAGGGGACTTGGTCAGCCCAGTTTCTATTTTGAAAAAGGGGAAGATGCCTTCAAAGAGGACAGTATTGCATTTGCTGATTCCACCATTTTCAAAGTATTCACCATTCCTTTTGTCACCGGAGACCCGGCAACAGCCCTGAATGAACCTTACACCATGGTGATTAGTGAGTCAATGGCCAACAAATACTTTGGTACGTGGGATGTGGTAGGAGAGAGTATGAAAGCCCTGGATGGATCGGACTATACGATCAAAGGGGTCTTTAAGGACCTCCCCTCCAATGTCCATATGCGATATAACGGTCTGCTTTCAGTCGCCACCATTGAAGAGCTGTTCGGAAGTGAACGGTTCAATGACAGGAGCGCAAACTCCTTCTGGAATGTGGTCACCTATGCCTATATTCTCATGGCAGAGAATACTACGCCCGATATGGTACTTTCCAAGTTTCCTGAATTTTTCGATAAGTATATGGCTGAGCTGGGTGAGCTGATCAAAGCTTCATTCGACCTTCGAATCACCCCTCTGGCCGATGTGCACTTTCAGAAAGATGAACTCTCCTATGACCAGCCCAAAGGGAATATGAATTATGTCTACATCATGGGGATCATTGGTATACTGCTTATCGTCATTGCCAGCATCAACTACACGAACTTAACAACCGCCCGTGCGGCAAACCGGGGGAAAGAGATAGGGATCCGGAAAGTGGGAGGTGCCAGTAAAAGGAGGTTACGTTCCCAGTTCCTGGGTGAATCCATTATTACGGCCATATTGGCCGGTGTAGTGGCAGCCCTGCTTACTCTTTTGGTCCTGCCTCTATTCAACAACCTTACCTCCAAATCTTTCGACCTCAATATTGTGCTTCAACCCATTGTACTTCTGTTTATTTTTGGGATATCGTTGCTCACCGGAGTGCTCTCCGGAATCTACCCATCCACCTACCTGGCCTCGTTCAATCCCGTTACCATTCTGAAAGGAAACGGAATCAACTCTTCCGACCGTGGTTGGCTGAGAAGAGGTTTGGTGATCGTTCAATTCCTCATTTCAGCAGTTATGGTGATCGGATCCATTATCATAGCCATGCAATTGCGTTTTATCCAGCACAAAGACCTGGGATTTGATAAGGAGGCCATTTTGCTGCTTGCCCTGAACGATACATCGGTAATCAACAATGTAAATGCCTTTATGCAGGAGATTGAAAGACATCCTGCCGTGGAGGAGACTGGTTTATCCAATTTCACCCCCGGAAGTGTCACGGGGAAACAGGTGATGACCGCTGAAGATATTACAGGTGAGATGCAGGAGAAGGTATTTAACAACGTCATTGTCAACTATGAATATCTGGATGCCATGGGAATGACCCTTGCGGATGGTCGGTTCTACGACAGAGAATTCGGATCTGATGAAACCAATACGGTGGTGATCAATGAAGCGCTGGCAAGGGATATGCAGTGGGGAGATAGTGCGGTAGGAAAGAAGTTCATCATGGGAGTGAATATCCAGGGAGTCAATAATCCCGAGGCCGAGATCATCGGGGTGGTGAAGGACTTCAACTATGGTTCCCTGCACAATCCGGTGGAACCCCTGGTTTTGATATGCCGGGACAATGCACAATTCATGCGACAACTGCATATCCGGGCTAAAGGCGATCAGATGCAGGAGGTGTTGAGCTGGGCAGAAGAGAAGAGGGAAGCTTTCAACCCTGCCTATCCCATTCAATACAGCTATCTGAGTGATGAACTGGACGCCCAATATGGAGAGGAGCAAATCGTTCTTGCGCTGGTCATCTCCTTCACTATTCTGATCGTCTTTATTGCTGCATTGGGACTGTTGGGACTGTCAGCCTTTATGACCGTAAAACGTACCCGCGAAACCGGAATCCGCAGAGTGATGGGCGCTTCGCAGAACCAGATCCTCTATCTCTTTCTGGTACAGTTCTCCAGGTGGGTCATCATTTCCAATGTGATCGCCTGGCCGGTATCCTATTTTGTGATAAAACCGTGGTTGCAGAATTTCACCTATCGCATCGACTTTCCATTCTGGACCTTTATCATATCTTTGTTGTTATCATTAACCATAGCTGTGATCACCGTGAGCTGGCAATCGTTGAAAGCTTCCAGGATGAATCCGGCTACCTCCATCAGGGTGGAATGATAACAAGAAAGGTTCTCGGAGAAACTTATATCATCAATGGAAAACCGGCTGATGTAGCGGACTTTATTCCCGATATGTCGCTCGATATCTATTATGAAGTGATCCGGTTGATGGATCACAAGATCCTCTTTTTCGGCGATCACCTGGAAAGGTTGCAGCACTCTCTCATGGATTCCGGACTCAATTACCCCGGTTCGGATTTCATCCGGGAAAACCTTCAGCTACTGGTGCAACATAACAATTTCACGGCCGGGAACATCCGCATATGCCTGCAGCCTAATTCCGGGAACAATCCCACCCTGCTCTGCTATTTTATTCCCTATATCTATCCTGAAGAGTGCATGTATAAGAGTGGGGTGCAACTAGTGACCTACCCCCATATGAGGCCCAATCCCGGCATTAAAAAATGGGACGATGCATTCCGGATTTCGGTGAGTGAATATATACGGGATTATGGGGTGTATGAGGTGATCTTGTTGAATGACCTGCTACAGGTCACCGAAGGCAGTCGCTCCAATATCTTCTTTGTGGATCACCTCAACCACTTGATTACTGCGCCAGAAAAAGATGTACTCCCCGGAATTACCCGGAAGTATGTATTGAAAATCTGTGCTGAGGAGGGGATAGAGATTTTTGAAAGACCCATCAATTTGAATGAGCTGGAAGAGCTCTCTGTCTGCTTCATCACAGGCACCTCCCCAAAGATCCTGCCGGTCTGGCAGCTGAATGCCTATGAATTTAAGGCGGATCATCCGGTGCTGAAACTGTTGATGGAGCGCTACGAATCATTGATCAAAGAAAACCTCACCAGTCTCGTATAAAAATCATTTTTACGTACATTTCTGTAAATTAATCTGATCATTACAAAATATGGAACGAATGAAAAGACTTTATCTGTTACTGGCTATCGTGATGCTTATAGCCACCCTTGAGACAAATGCTCAAAAGATCTATCACACCAATGGTGGAGAGATTATCCTATCCGGTGCCGATGTGAGCTACAGTGGAATGAGCATCAATTCCAATCTCCGGTTCACTGCATTTTTCCATACGCAACATTTTCTTAATCTCGATCTGGGCAACAACATTGGATTAATGACTGGCCTTGGTATCAGAAACATGGGTTTCATCACAGAAGACCTGATGCAAAACATAGGATTTCTGGATATCGACAACACCCATCCTGACTTCGGCAAGAGTGTAAAACTGAAACGCCGTAGCTATTCGGCGGGTTTCCCCATTGCTCTGAAGCTGGGATCCTTCAGCAAGCATTTTTTCCTGTTCGGAGGGTATGAGTGGGAATGGATGTTCCACTACAAACAAAAACTCTTTATTGATGATGAGAAGATCAAGGAGAAAGAGTGGACCAGCGACCGGGTTAACACGTGGGTTCCTTCCGTTTTCGGAGGCATCCAGTTCCCCCAGGGATTCAGATTGAAGTTCAGGTACTACATGAATGATTTCCTAAACTCCGATTTTACCGGAACCGACTTCAACGAGTATGCGGTGGACTATTCCCAATTCGAAAGCACCGGCATATGGACCATCTCCCTTGCGTTCTTCCTGAATAAAGACAAAGTCCCCTCCATTTTGGGAACAGGGAAAGGAGGAGGAGAATCCGTCATTAAGGAGTTATAGAATAGGGGTAGTTTCATTCCTGCGTGTGTTGGAGTTATACAATCAAATCAATTTCGATTATGAAACGATTAGCCATTACAGCAACCGGACTTATTTTTCTTTTTGTAACTTCTGCATTTATACAGCCCTCCAAGTGGGAATACCTGGGAAAGCGGACGGTAAATAAAACCTTCGATCGCGACGAAATCGTGGTGACCGGGGCCAAAGGTACTTTCAATGCCCTGAAGTTTAAGGTGAAGCACCGCGCGATCACCCTTTATGATATGAAGGTCCATTACGGAAACGGATCGGTAGAAGATATCAAGATCCGCCTTAATATAAAAGCCGGCGGAGAATCACGGGTGATCGATCTCAAAGGGAAAAACCGCATTATCAAAAAGGTGGTCTTCAAATACGAAACCAAGCCCATCAAAGGCAAAAAAGCCGTGATCCATCTTGCCGGGAGGCACTAATCCACCATCGGATAATTCGTAAGTGCCAGCTTCAGCATATCCCTGCCTGAGTCCAGCACTTCGGAACGCCAGGCTTCGGAATCGGGATAGTATTGCTCAATGGTAATCTGGACAATGCCTTCCTCCTGCTTGCTGTTCTTGTACCCCTGATGGTGCCCCTGGTTCTCATTGATCATTTTCTGCAGCGAATGTAAAGATCCGAATGTGCTCTGAGTATCAAAAGTCCCCCATTCAAAAACCATATAGAGGTAAGTCGCTTCCGGATTGATCTTGCTCAGAAATGCATCGGCAAAACTTCCCGAAATGGTATAAAAATCTTCTGAATTTCCCCAATCAATAGGTTGTCCTTCGAAAACAAATTCAGTCTTCTCCACCAGCTCCGGATCATCCACCGGATTGGGAAAGAGGTGAAGCACCCTCCTGGCACCATACCCGGTATGCAAGTCGATTTCCAGGATGGTTTCATAAGGCGCAAACAGGTCTGGCAGGATCCTTTTGAGCGAATCGATCTGGGGTTCAAAATCCATTCCCCCGAAGTAGAGTCCTTCAGGATACTCATACTGTCCCTGCAGGATGGCCTGTCGTAATGCACTCATGGACTCCTTCAGCATTTTACTGATGGCGATCATGTAAAAGAACTGGTTGCGGAGACTCGATTTAGAGACTTCTCCTTCCGGATTCAGCATATCATATAGCGCTCCGTAGCCAGGATTCTTAGTCTCAAATAATGCAGGGTCCATTTCGCACCCCCTGTTGAGATCCACATTATTCTCGGTGACTCTTCTTTTATATTTAAATCCGTAAGGATTCATACTATGAATGAGCAGGACCCCCATATCGGCTATCAGTTCCGGAGTCAGCATCTCTTTCAGGAACATCTGCTGCACTGCACTTCCCACATATCCTTCCATCCCGTGAACACCGGAAGAGATCACCAGGAGCTTACTGGTGTCCTTTGCAGGTGGGACATATAACATATCTATATACAGCTCATTATCGACCTTACTGGGCACACGAAAGGATGAAAGCTCTGCCTGTTCAAATTGCTGCGCCACATATCCCGCCTCTTCCAGAAACGACTGACGGCACTCCTCATACGACTCCTGGAAATAGGCCAGGTTGGCTTCCTTCACCTCTACTCCTTTATCATTGGGAGAGAAAGAATGATAGGCGATGTGAAGGCCTACCAATACAACAAGAATCAGACTCAGCAAACTGATTAAGATAATCTTTAAGATCTTTTTCATCATCAGGATATTTTAGGTGTATGGGTCTAAAGATAAGGATAATAAATATTGTGAAATTACTTATAGAAATAGGCGAAAATCCATATTAGGTTTTGCGGGGAAGAACTCGATCTAATTAACCAGATTACTTCTAAATATGTGCATAGAACACTTGAGTTCTATCAATTTGCAATATATTGCAATGTATTAATTACAATTTATCATGGAATCGTTAATCAAGCCTCATGCCTGTCAAAATATTACTGAGATCAGGAATGCCATTGATGTGATTGATCAGGAAATTGTTCGGCTCTTTGCCCAAAGACATGAATATGTAAAGGAGATCGTGAAATTTAAGAATAAGGATGAAGTAGCGATCATAGCACAGGAAAGAAAAGAGCTGGTATTGAAACAACGCAAATCCTGGGCTGAAGAGCATGGACTGGATAGTGAAATGATGGAAGGAGTTTTCAGGTTACTGATCGATAAAAACATTCAGATACAGTTCGATATAACTAATTCTAACAACACATAATTAAAACTCATAGCAATGTACCGGAAAGAGATAAAAGTAATGGATTGCACAGTCCGGGATGGCGGACTAATGAACAAATGGCAATTCAGTGATGATTTTGTACGTGCTGTATACCAGGCTTGCTTAGCCGCAGGCATCGATTATATGGAGATCGGGTATAAAAGCAGTGAATCCGCTTTTTCACGGGATGAAGTGGGACCCTGGAAGTTTTGTGACGACAAAGACCTTCGCCGCGTAGTGGGCAAAAATAAGACCCCTCTGAAATTATCAGCCATGGCCGATATTGGAAGGATAGATCTGCACGACATCCCTCCTGCCAAAGACTCGGTGATAGACATGCTCCGGGTGGCGTGTTATGCTCACCAGGTAGATAAGGCCGTAGCTCTTGCTGAATATTGCATCGACCAGGGATATGAGACCTGCATCAACCTGATGGCCGTCTCCAAAGTGAATGAAATGGACCTGGATGAAGCCCTTCAGGACATCAGCAAATGCAGGGTTCCCACTGTATATATTGTGGATAGCTTTGGCAGCATGTACTCCGAAAATATCCAACACCTGGTAAAAAAGTACAGAGCAGCACTCCCTGAAAAGACCCTCGGCATACATGCGCACAATAACATGCAGCTGGCTATGTCCAATACCGTTACAGCCATTATCGAGAACGTCAACATGCTGGATGCCACCCTCCTGGGAATGGGCCGGGGTGCAGGCAACTGTCCTATCGAGATCCTGATCGCATTCCTGAAGAATCCCAAATACCGTCTCCTGCCACTGATCGATGTGATCCAGAAACACATTCATCCTCTGCAGAAGGATATCAAATGGGGTTATCACATCCCCTATCTGATCACCGGTGCCCTCAACGAACATCCCAGATCTGCACTGAAGTGGATGGATTCAGATAACGGAGAAGACTTCGTCGCCTTCATGAAGTCGATGCACGATTATGAATTACTGGAGTGATGAAGCGATGGATTGCCATTCTGGTAGTTGCACTGTGTGTCGTACCGGGATTGTTGTGTCAGACCCAAACGGGCGATATAGAAACCTATATCCATACACATATCAGCAACCTTCCCGGAGCTGATGAGTTCAACTATACCGTTCCCACATCCGGTGAACTGCTCACATGGGAGGAGATCATCAGCCATTTGATAAACGATGAGTTAGCCGAGGCCAGGCAAAAGGCTGAAATATTAAATTATCAGGTAGTTGAATATGAGGATAACTCCATCATCCCCCACTCCTTTTATTATGTGCTGGAAGAAAAAAGTGCAAGAGAGCATTATTGGGGGACCTATATCATCAATCGCGATCCTCTCCGCAGCGGACTGGTGATCCAGTCGCCTCATCCCCTGAATGACTTTAACACTGGGAAACAGGGCATCTATTGTTTTAAGCATCTTGGAGCTCTTGCCTTTTGTATAAGCGGTACTCACAGGTGTAACCATGATTCGTTCTCGGCATGCTCAGGTACAACCTCGACATGCAGCGGGACTTCAGATCCTTACCGGGTTTCAGATCATGCACACAACGTGACTTCGGTCTTTCAAAAAACCACGGAAGTGCTATATACTGATCTGGGTCATACGGTGTTCGTTCAGCTTCATGGATTCGGGAAGAAGGCAAGTGACCCGTACGTGATCATGAGTAACGGAACCCGGGAAACGCCCGATCCCGATTTTGTTTCCCTGTTGAAAGAGGAATTGTACCAAGCGGACAACTCCCTGACCTTTAAAATCGGCCACATCGATTTGGAGTGGTCAAGGTTGCTTGCTTTTACCAATGTACAGGGCCGGTTCATCAATCAAAGTGAGGAGCCCTGTACCCAGAATGCCACCTCCACCACCGGTCGATTTATACATATAGAGCAGGAAAAAGAGAAACTGAGGGAAAATCTTACTGGCTGGATGAAAATGAATGAGGCCCTGGCAAATACATTCCCGGAAACTCCAAGTTCGGCAAGGGCCCAAGCACCGGAATGGAAGTCTCAAGTCACGGTATATCCTAATCCCTCTGAGGGATGGCTGAAGGTAAACGCCTCAACACCTTCATGGGTCTCAGTCTATGATCCTGTGGGCAAGTGTGTATTTAATACCTATACTGACGCTCGCATATTTGAAACCGATCTGAGCACCCTTATACCTGGCATCTATCTGGTTAAGGTGACTAATGATATGGGAACTCAAATAAAAAAGATCATCTTTAAATGATTTCTTTACCGCCATTATGCCACACATGATGAAGTACAATTTCCTGCAGTGTAAAAAGACCCTTATCCTTATTGCCTTAGCTGTCATTGGGTTTGGCTGTAACCAGCAAACTGGAATACTAGAAGATCATAAGGCTTTCATTCAAGACATTCGACAGAATAAGGAAGGGTTCTATTACCTGGATTATAACAAACCTCAGGATCAAAAAGCTGTCACAGTGGGCATTTTTGATTCGGGAATTGGAGGACTCACTGTTTTTGATGCCATTCTCAATGCTGATAATTATGGTGAGAATGGTGAGAATAAGCCCGATGGAAAAAGGATTTCCTGCATGAGCAGTTTGTCTACCTGGCCGACCAGGCCAATATGCCTTACAGCAACTATCCGGAGATCGGAAAGGAAGAATTACTGGTTGAGCATATACTGAAAGATGCTCTGTTCCTTCTCAACTCCCGTTATAATCCTTCCCCTCTTTCGGACGCCATCAATCAGGAAAAACCCACTGTGAAAAGTATTGTGATTGCATGTAATACAGCTACTGCGTATGGTAAAAAGGAAATTGAATACTTGCTCAAGCACACCGGGATTAACATCAAAGTCATCGGAGTCATTGATGCAGGATCGAAAGGTGCACTTGAGTGTTTTGAAAAAGAGGAAAGCGGGGCAATCGCCATATTTGCCACGCCGGGTACCGTAAAATCGGGAGCCTATGTGCATACCATTGAAAAGATCATGGAAGAAAGCCAGTATGAGGGAGATATCAGGATCTTACAACATGGTGGAAAAGGACTGGCTGAGTCCATCGACAATAAATCCGGATTTATCAATACCTCAGCTGAGGCAGTCTATGAGAATTATCTGGGGCCCTCTCTGGTGGATAATCTCTACAAGATAGACCGAAATCTGTTGGATGTGTACCAGTTTGATACCACTGGAAATCAATTGCTTTATAATAATACCTACCTCCGCCAATCGGACTCCATCCAGATCAATTCAGTGGATAATTACGTAAGGTATCACATGGTTAGCCTGACGGAAAAACTTCGAAACTCAGGAGCAGAAGCACCATTGAGATCTGTTGTGCTGGGATGCACACATTATCCTTACGTTAAGGATGAAATTGAGGAGGTGCTCGGAAGGCTCAGGTCCATACCCGCATACCGTCATTTGTTGGCAAATACGGTCACACTGGTGGATCCATCGCAGAATACAGCATCGGAACTATACGCATACCTGGCGAATACTGACATGTTAAACACTCCTGACCGGGAAAGGCTGGATGACTCCATGTTCTTTATCAGTATCCCCAATAGAAATAATACCGCAGTCAGCCTCAAAGAAACTGGCAGTTTCACCTACGAGTATCAATACAATCACCGGAATATCAATGAATTGACAGATTATACGCTGATTGTTCCCTTTTCAAATCAGGTTTTGTCTGATCTGCAACTGGATCAGATCAAAAGAAATATTCCTGAAACCTTCAAATTGCTGATAAAGCAACTCTGATTTCAACTCCCATTATTTTAGAATTAATAAAGAAAATGCTAGGTCGGTATGGTATTTTCCATATATTTAATGTTCCTTTTTTGAAATGAATTATGTGTAACCCATTCAATATTAGTGTATTAACCTAAGTAATACATCATACCTTTATTAATTAATCCTTAATTTATTAACCCTAAAACTAAACTCTATGGTAAAAAAGATGATCTTTTTGCTATTTCTGGCTTTCTTGTTAGGAGGATCACTTTATGCTCAAACGACTGTGAGAGGAACAGTAACGGATGAGCATGGTGAAACTCTTATCGGTGTAAACATCGTTGAAAGCGGAACAACCAATGGTACCATTACAGATGTGAATGGTACTTTCTCTTTAACAGTAGCAGGTTCGCAATCTACGCTGGAATTCAGTTTCATAGGTTATGAGATTTTCCAGGTGGCTGTAGGTAACCAGACTACTTTTGATGTAACTCTTGCCGTATCCAGTGAAGAACTTGAAGAGGTGATTATTACCGCACTTGGATTCCGGATAAAGAAAGATGAAGCGGCAACTACATCTTCATCAGTGGGAGCTGATGAGATTGCCAGTTCAGGGGAATCCATGGTATTGAACTCTCTTGGATCAAGAGCTTCCAATGTACAGATATCAAGGTCCAATGGTGACCCGGGAGCTGGTACTACCATTAGGATCCGTGGTGCCAATACCATTTCGGGTTCCAGTAATCCGTTGATCATTCTCGATGGGGTACCCATAAGCAACTCCACACTCTATGGAGGGGGTAACAACATTACCGGTGGCCGTGATGCAGGTACATCCCAGCAGTCCAGGTTGAATGACCTGAATCCCAATGACATTGAATCCATTGAGATTCTGAAAGGGGCCGCTGCTGCCTCCCTCTGGGGTTCACGGGCAGCTAACGGTGTACTGATGATCACCACTAAGAACGGTAAACCCGGAAAACTGACAGTCAATTACAAGAGTACTTTCTCTTTTGACCAGGTGAATAAAAGGTATCCCATACAGAATTCGTACGGACAAGGAAGGAACGGCTCTTACAGCCCAACCTCTTCCGAATCCTGGGGTGACTACATTCCCGATCGTTCCGGGGGGGCCGATGATGTAGACCAAAGTGGGGAATATTTTGAAGCAGAAGACGGAACCGTCTACTATCCACTGAACACCAAAAACTCTACAGAGACTTTTGTGGATGAGAACTGGGACGCCGTATTTCAAACGGGTGGTTTTTGGCAAAATGACCTGACCTTAAGTGGCGGAAGCGAGAAGACCCAGTACTTCTTCAGTTTTGGAAGGATCGATCAGGAAGGGATCATCAAGAATTCAACCTATGATCGAAATAACCTGCGGTTGAATGTGAAGTATTTCCCAAACAAGTGGATTAATACCAGCACCAAAGCCGGTTATATCCATTCCAACTCCAATCGGATTCAACAAAGTTCAAACGTGTCGGGTCTGCTCCTGGGATTATTGAGGAATCCGCCGGACTTTGATATCCGTGATTACAAAGGTACCTACTACGATGATGACGGAACAGCCAATGTAAATGCACACAGGGCTTACAGAAGGTATATGGGAAACAGCCCACCATCATATAACAATCCGCTCTGGACCATATATGAACAGACTGCGACTTCTGCAGTGGACCGTTTTCTCTTTTCCGAAGAGATCAATATCACCCCACTTGACTGGCTGAGATTCACTGCCCGGGGAGGTGTCGACAAATCTGTTGATAACCGCAGGTATTTCTTCCCTGTCAATTCTGCTGGTGGTGGAAGAAGTGGAGGAAGACTGGCCGAGGATATGATCGGTGAGCAGGAGGTGAACTTTGATATCATTGGTGTAGGGAACTTCAACCTGACCAGCGACATCTCTCTGACCACTACGGTGGGTTGGAACATCAACGACAGGCAGAGGTACTATAATACTGGTCAGATTGAAGGATTCCTTGTTGATTCAAGGAAGCAGACTTCCGATCTGAATACTGCTGCAGAGAATTCCACCTATGAGAATTATCAACGTCATATTCGCTCGAACCGCGGTTACTATGTATTTAGCTTTAACCTGTTCGACCAGCTGTTCCTGAATGCATCGGGCGGAATGGAATCCGCTTCCAGTGTGGCTGGTAGTTTCTTCTATCCTGCATTTGATGCAGCATGGCAATTCTCAGATATGATCGATTCAGATCTGTTATCCTTTGGAAAACTTCGGGGTTCCTGGGGTAAGGTGGGAGTACAGCCAGCTCCGCACAGGTTTGAAACCACAGTGGAAGGAGGATTCTCTTACTACTCCTATTCCAGCTTTCTCGATATCAACCTGTTTGGTGGAGGATTCCGCCTGAATGACGACCTGGGTAATCCCAACCTCAGACCGGAAATGAAAACGGAATGGGAAATCGGTGCCGACCTGAGATTCTTCGGAGATAAGCTTTCGCTATCAGCCACCTATTATCAGAATAAGATAGAGGATATGCTGATCAATGTAAGCCTTTCACCCTCCTCCGGCTTCGATACACAGTATGCTAACGCCGCCAGCATGGAGAACAAGGGATTTGAATTGGAGCTGGATTATGAGGCCGTACGAACAAGGGATCTAACCGTCAATGCCCTGTTGATCTTTGCTAATAATGAGAACGAGGTAACCGACCTGGCTGGTACATCCTCCATCAGGCTAGCCCCTGGTTCCGTGGATTCAAGAGCTATTGTCGGACATCCCCTGGGCGTATTGTATGGAACAGGATCTCAGACAGATGATGCAGGCAACTACATCCTGGATGACAACGGTTTTCCACAGATCACAAGCAGTCCAATGATACTGGGTGATCCCAATCCGGACTGGACCGGTAGTATTGCTGCTCAGGCCAACTGGAAAGGTCTGAACTTCCGCATCCTCTTTGCACACTCTCAAGGAGGAGATTTCTCACCCAGAACCCTGTGGGTACTCAGGCGTTTCGGAACCACGGAAGAGACCGCCAACCGGATGACCCTAGATCAGGATCTGGTCAACTACGACGGAGATGTGATCACCTCAGGAACCACAGTTCGCGGAAATATTGAAGATTTCGGTGGCGGACCGGTTCTGCTGGATGAAACATGGTACCGTCATGGTATCGGAGGTGGCTTCGGTGACAACCAGGCTTATAACTTCGCCATCTATGATGCCACATGGACCAGGTTGAAAGAGATCACTCTAAGCTATACGCTTGGCTCAGCTAAATTCAGAGAAAAAACCAAACTGGGATCCATTACCCTTTCAGCATCCGGCAGGAACCTTTTCCTCTGGAACGGCATTCCCGGTGTGGATCCGGAAATTAACCAGGGGGGGGTAAGCAACGGATTTGGATTGGATTATTTCACCAATCCGAGTACTCGTTCGGTGCTGTTCTCACTCGCAGTTACTTTCTAGGAGGTTTTAATCATGTATTTACAATTAAAAGGATATAAAATCATGCGAAAAATAAAAATCACATTATTTGCACTGGTGAGTTTGGGTATCCTGTTGAGCTCCTGCGAAGATTTGGTAGAAGGTATCAACGAGAACCCGAATAATCTGGTACAAGCCGATATAGAAGCCCGATTGCTGCTGACAGGTGCCCAGCTGGCCAATACTATGGCCCAGGCCGGTCACAACAACCGCATTGCCGGTATGTACAGCGGACAGCTCATAGGCTTTCAGTCCCTCTATTCCAACATATATGGATACTCTCTTTCAACCGTTGAATCGGAGCAAACCTGGAGCAGAACCTATGTGGGATGTATTCCCAACTCAAGGGCGATCATAGATATGGTTCCGGATGACAAACTGATATTGGGAATTTGTAAAGTAATGGAGGCCCATGTCATTGGCTCGGCCGCTTCCATCTTCGGCGATGTTCCCTATTCACAGGCCAACAATCCGGAAATTTCAGACCCTGTTTTTGACAGTCAGGTTTCCGTATTTAATGCAGCTCTCGCCCTGCTGGATGAAGCCATCGGTGATTTATCTGGTGCTTCTTCCCGGAATCTCCCTGAGGACATCCATTTCTCAGGAGATAAGGACAACTGGATTGCCGCAGCCAATACGCTGAAAGCCCGCTACTATCTTCAAATGAAGAACTACAGCGCAGCGTACACTGCGGCCCAGAGTGGTATTGCAGATTATGCAGGTAATTACTCCTTCTGGCCCATCGGCAGCTCAGGTATACTGGGAGACAAGAATCCCCTCTGGACCCTGCTTCAGGGATCCCGCGAAGGAGACCTGGGTACCGGCGACAGCTACATGATGCAATTGCTGGATCCTGCCAACGGAGTTACCAGGAGCAACGCCAAGACCAATGAATATGCCAGATTCCTCTATAATGAGGTGATCGAAGAGCCTTCCGCTAATAATGCAGGAATTGCCGGTGAGTTTGAACCCGTGGAACTGGTCAGCTTTGAGGAGAATACCCTGATCCTGGCCGAATGCGGAGCGCGAACGGTGAACTTTGCCGCAGGCCTCGGTCATCTGAACGACCTGAGGGCATGGCTGAACACCGGTGGGCGTCTCAACGATGTATTCAAGGATTCCACCTATCTCTATGATCCCTATGATGCGGCTGATTTTGCCAACGGAGGAATGGAGAACACTGACGGTATTGCGGATGACAGAGCATTGCTCAGGGAGATCATCGAGGAACGCTATATCTCTGGTTTTGGCACCTACCTGCCGTTCAACGACGTCAGGAGACTGCGTGCCTCTGACAGCGACCTGATCGTTCCTTTCCCTCTTAATCCTGGAGGAACCGAGCAACCCCAGAGGATGCCCTATGCTGAATCTGAAATAAACTCAAATGAGAATATGGAGGCTGATCCCGGATTATACGTGGTCACCGAGGTGAACCAATAAACTCTCTTATTTGCTTAGGAATTGCATTCCTAAGCCTACCTATAGAACAGTCGTGGAACATGATTCCGCGGCTGTTTTTTTGAATCCCGCTCGCACAGTTAAATCTGCAAATTAGGTCTCTCAATATGCCTCTAAAATGATATAGAGTCTGTGTTAGCGATCAGAGCCTAATCGGAACAGCTTCCCACATCGTCAACTTCCACAGTAATACTGCAATTTGGCCAGTCAAAGATTGCAGTGAACGAATAGGTATTGCCAGACTCTAAATAGGTTCGGGTTCCGGTGCAAGTTTCAACGTATTTCGAACCCACATAATCCCGTGTGCAGGTATGGTTCAGTTCAATCCCCCCTTCCCCGGATTCACCGCTTATGCCCCAGCTCATTTCATCACATCCGCTTTCGCAGGTCACCTTTTTGCCAATCTTTTCACATCCGTCAGCTAAAAGACCCAGGCTGAAAACAAAAATGAGCGTGAATAATAATACTCTTCTAATTTCATTCCACATGGTAGTTTTTTTTAAAAGTCCAATGGATTCAATTTACTTTTCACCGATTAAACTAAGTGCATTGAGAGTGTCAGAAGGTTACTGCTAGGCCAATACCATGATCCGCTAATCCGAAGTTGACAGTAACACCTCCCGGGTCGTAACCTGATGTTAAATGTGAATTGTAGATTTCAATGCCATTGACAAATCTTCTGGCTCCCGAGCGTACCAACAAACCTCCTCCAACTCCCATCACAATTCCCATCCCAATGCCCGTCAGGGGATCTAAAGTTTCACTGGTCTCTCCAAAAACCAGTGAACTAATGCCTCCCCCCAGGGAGATACCTCCACATGTGGAAAGAATATACCCCCAGGTAATCCGGGACCTTCCGCTTTTCACCTCTTGATAGGCCGGCGGGTAGACTGCAACAATTTTCCGAATGGTACTGACCCTTAATGGCACATCACTTTGATAGTAAACGCCATCAATAAGGATTATGGGTTCCTGGTTTTGCGCACTGGCATGACAAAAAAGCAGGGTCAGACCAACCATTAATAGAATTCTTTTCATGATAAAAAGATTTGAGTTCGAATGTCAGGAAAAGAAAAAAAGAGTGTTGACGATACAAGCTTAGATAATCTCCCTAAATGGAGTCTGATAGAGCTGTTCTTTTGCAGTTGCTGTCTCTTAATCTACAATTTAAGAGTTTGGATTGCCTGATAATGAGTCCATTCAAAGGTATGGAAACTGGAATGGAAACACAAATTTTCATAAATTGGAATCCGGGTCATTCTGAACATCACATCATGAAACTCTCAAAGATCACTTTAGTTATCATGATAGTTACAATATCATACCTTTTTCCCGCCACCCTGGGTCAGGATTCGGGTGTTTTTATCGATTTGAGAGACAGTACCGATTACAAATGGATCAAACTGGGGGAACAGGTATGGATGGCTGAGAATTTATCCTATTTATCAGATACCGGCAGTTGGTGCTACGACAATAAGGAAAGTCATTGTATCACCTATGGAAGATTATATGATTGGGAAACCGCGAAAAAGGAAGGTGGTAAACTAAAGGAGACCGGGGTAGAGTATTGGCTTCCGCCCAACAGGGGTGCTACAAATGAAACCGGGTTTTCGGCATTGCCTGGCGGTTTCAGGTTTGACAATAAAAACTACAACCGAATGGGATTCAATGCGTACTTCTGGACTTCCTCAGTATTTCTACACACTGTTGATGGGGCATGGTCCCGATCTCTTCATCACAACAGGTCAGGGATTAACCGCTTCGGAAACATCATAAGCTACGGTTTTTCAGTAAGGTGTCTCAAGGACTAATCTGTTGGTTCAGAGCGCATGCTTGACAGGCATTAGGTCACTGGTTCGATTCCAGTACAACCCACAGAAATGAAGACGCAAGCAACATTTAGGTTTTGTTTGTGTCTTTTTATTTGAATAGTGCCAACATTCAACCAACATCGCTATGATGTTATTTCAAAACAGCTATTCATATTCCCGTTATAGTGACTTAGGGATATTTGGAATCGTACTAGTGAAAATTGTACTAAAAAATGATGAAGAAAAAACTCTTTGCAACATTTGAAGTCCTAGGGATTTTGGTAATCGGATGGTCATTAACACGTATTTTAATCACGGTACTTGGTGTACCGCCACTACAAGATCATTTAGATAAGGCTATTTTAAGTGATAATCCAAATTTTATGTATCTCTCTAAAATAGGCTTTCTCACACTATTAATACAATTCCTTAGTCTAATGATTCCTGCTTACCTGATAACCAGGCTTCTTCACAAAGAAGGTCTAAAAAGCTTTGGTATCTCAAAAGGGAACATTACCGTTAAAGAGAATGTATTTCAGGGAGTTATAATCTTCTGTTTGTTAGGTATTCCTATGAAATTACTATTAATCGCGAATCATTTTACCGAATTGGGGGTGGTACCTGATTATTGGGAATTGTTTAATAAAGAATGGGATTTTGGATTTTGGTTATTTATGGCAGTGGGCAGTTACGCTGTAATTCCAATATTTGAGGAACTATTTTACAGAGGATATGCACAATACAGATTGGAAAGAGATTTTAGGTTTTTTGCAGTGCTATTCATCTCTTTGCTATTTATTTCGAATCATTTTCAATACTTCATAGGAGATATATTTAATATTGGAATGCTTTTTTCGCTTTTTGTACTTGCACTCGGAATGGCTTTTTCAAGATTCCTGTCGGTTTCTGTAATAGCACCAATAGTCATTCACTCACTAATGAATATCCCAACAAAGTATCCCTTTGATATCGTTGTTTTAGTAATTATGATTCTTGTTGTAATACTGTTAAGAAGAAGAGTTGCAAAACTTCTAACCAGGTTTATCAATGAATTAAAAACCGCAAATCTAAAGGGAAATTCAATATTCTTTCTTTTTATAATTGCATTTGCGCTCGGAATGTATTTGATTCCACAGATTACGTTAATCTTAATCGTGTTATCATTCATTGTGTCAATAATCTTCCAAATTCTTGATAAAAAGAAAGTTAAGAATATAATTCAGTAAACCACCGCCCCCAGAGGTGGCTTTAATAATACAACCCTCCAAAAAAGGGTGAAATCAGAGCGGTCTTATTCTACTTTACGTTATTTCATTCATTATGTGAATTATAAAAGAGGGGGGCATTTTAAGATTTTACGAAGTAACAAGGCAGTTACTTATTCACATAGTTGTTACTTATAAAATCTATACCCAACTTTGTTTTGAAATTTATATATGGTTAATAATAAAGAGGTTAGAGCGATGCTGATCATAGTATGGAATGTGCTGACAAGTCACAAAAACGTGAAAAGTAACCAACTTGTGACTTTCTGTTTTCGCGAAATCGACACCCTGATCGATTTATACAAAATGTCGTTAGTTTGCCGATAAATTTATTATTTTTATAAGAGACCACGTGCTATTCTACTATCCTGCAAGGTTCAGATTGGTTTGAAGACATACAGAATGTATAGTTATGACCGATAAACTCCAGGAAATAACCAACAGGATATACAAGGAAGGTATATCCAAAGGGAAGGAAGAAGCCAAACGGATCAGGGATGATGCCGAAAAGGAGGCTAAAGAGATCATTGATAAGGCAAAAGCCGAAGCTGAAAAGATAGTTTCCGATGCGGAAAATAAAGCAAGGGAGCGGAATGAAACCATGACCGCTGAACTGCGTCTCGCCTCTCTGCAAGCCATCAATTCCCTGAAGCAGGAGATTTCTGAGATGATCCAGTCTGAAGTGATCAGAAAATCGGCCGATACTGCATTTACGGATCAGTCATTCATAAACGAGGTAATCATGATCATGGCCAGGAACTGGAGCCCTGACGAAAACAGCATTGATCTAACCGCCATTTTGCCAGCCAACAAGAAGAAAGAGGTTGTAGCCTATTTCAACACCAGGGCGAAAAATCTTCTTGATAAAGGATTGATCCTGAAATTCAGCGACAGCATGCAAAAAGGATTTGAAATAGGTCCGAAAGACGGAAGTTATACTATAGGATTTACCGGTTCTGATTTTGAAGCCTTCATCAAGGAGTATCTGCGTCCCCGCATGATTACTCTGCTATTCGGAGGAGGCAAAGAAAAGGAGGATACCGGATAATCATTCTTTAACACTATTCATTGGATAGGCCATGTTAAGAAGAAACTATTACTGTTTTATTGCGGGTTTACCCGATCTCATTTTTGAAGACAGTAAATTCAAATCTTCGATACAGGCATTCAGGCAGGAACTGGAGCTTGAACTCAGCCCAAGGGACTTTTCCCTTGTCCGTTTGCTGTTTCTCCCCCATGACCATGAGAACCTGATCCATTATTTGCTCAACAGAAGTGTTGAACACAATCCCCTGGGCAACTTCATACCAGCCGATTTCGAGGAGCAGATTATCCGACTGAAAGCTGAGGATAAACAGAGGCCTTTGTTACCCGGGTATATAGTACAATTCATCAGCGATTTTTATGATGAGGAGAAGGAGACTAAGGAAGAAGCATTTGAAAGAGTCCTGATGGAAGGGTATTACGATCATGTACTGCAAACCGATAATGAGTTCCTGCGGCGATGGTTTGAATTTGAATTGAATGCGAAAAATATCCTGACCGCCACGATCTGCAGAAAATACAATGTTGATACCGTACGGGAGATCGTTGGAGATAATGTCCTGACACAGGAACTTATCCAGGCCGGGAAACGAAATCTTGAGATTACTACCGATGATGACTATCTGAATGAGATCATGCAACTGTCGGAGGCTGAAGATTTCTATCAGCGGGAGAGAGGATTCGACCTGATAAAATGGGAGTATATTGACGAACATACCTTCTTCTACTATTTCACTATTGAGAAGATTATGGGTTACCTGATCAAGCTTTTCATCGTATTTCGCTGGATCAGGCTTCATAAAGAAACCGGCAGGGAAATGTTTGAAAAGTTGATTCAGGATCTGGAGACATCCTTTGAACTGCCTGAAGAATTCAGTCTGACTAAAAGATAAACCACTGTTGTGCCTGCAAAAGGAAAAGTATACGGAATCATTGGGAATCTGGTCATTGTAAATACCGAAGGGCATGTGGGCCAGAACGAGATCTGTATGATCGATCACGAAGGATCCCGCCTGATGTCAGAGGTGATCAGGGTGATTGAACACCATGCGTATATACAGGTATTTGAAAGTACCCGCGGATTAAAAGTAAATAGTGAAGTGGAATTTCTCGGGAACATGCTTGAGGTGGAGCTTGGTCCCGGGATCCTGTCCAGAAATTATGATGGCCTGCAAAACGACCTGGATAAGATGAAGGGGATATTCTTAAGGAAAGGGGAATACACGCCTGCTCTGGATAAAGAGAAGAAATGGGAATTCCGTCCCCTGTGTAAGAAGGGTGATGTGGTACAGGCAGGAGACTGGTTGGGAGAAGTCACTGAAAACTGGTTACCCCATAAGATCATGGTACCTGTGAAGATGGAAGGGAAATACAGGGTTCAATCCGTGGTTTCCGGAGGTGAATTTACCGTTCAGGATACAATAGCAGTAATCACCAATCAGGAGAACCAGGTATTCGAAATCTGCATGGCCCAGAGATGGCCGGTGAAAATTCCCATAAGGGCCTACAGGCATAAACTCAGACCTTTCAGGATCCTGGAGACCGGTATTCGTCTGATCGATACGCTCAATCCCATCACCGAAGGAGGTACCGGTTTCATTCCGGGACCTTTCGGAAGCGGGAAAACGGTACTTCAGCATGCCCTCAGCAAGCAGGCCGAAGCCGATATGGTAGTCATAGCCGCCTGTGGTGAAAGAGCCAATGAGGTAGTTGAGATCTTCAAGGAGTTTCCCGAGCTGGAAGATGTGCGAACCGGACGCAAACTGATGGAACGCACCACCATCATTGCCAACACATCCAACATGCCGGTGGCTGCCAGGGAAGCCTCTGTCTACACGGCGATGACCCTGGCCGAGTATTATCGCATGATGGGATTGAAGATCCTTTTACTGGCCGATTCCACCTCCAGGTGGGCACAGGCTCTCAGGGAGGTATCGAACCGAATGGAAGAGCTGCCCGGGCAGGATGCCTACCCCATGGACCTGCCGGCGATTATCTCCAATTTCTATTCCCGGGCCGGTTACGTGGAGCTCAACAACGGAGAACACGGATCAGTCACTTTTATCGGTACAGTCTCTCCGGCAGGAGGAAACCTGAAGGAGCCGGTAACGGAGGCCACCAAAAAAGCTGCCCGGTGTTTCTACGCTCTTTCTCAGCAACGGGCTGACAGCAAACGTTACCCGGCTATCGATCCCATTGACAGCTACTCCAAGTACCTGGAGTATAACGAAGTCCGGGAATGGGTAGGCCAGGAGATTTCGGAGGACTGGATCGATATGGTGAACAGGACCAAGGATATCCTCAGGCGGGGACAGGAAGTGCTGGAGCAGATCAATATCCTGGGAGATGATGGCGTTCCTATCGAGTACCATGTGGAGTTCTGGAAATCGGAAATAGTGGACTTCATCATCCTGCAACAGGATGCCTATGACAGGGTGGATATGTTCACTTCTTTCCGGCGTCAGAAGTATATGATCGACAAGATCATGGAGATATATCACATGCAGTTTCATTTTGAATCTTTTGAGGAGGTGGGATTGTATTTCAGACGGATAATCAATCAGTTAAAGCAGATGAACTATGCGTTGCTGGAATCCGATTCGTTTAAAAAACATGAAGAAGAACTGGAAAACATACTCAACGAAAGAATCGTAGGCTGATGGAAAGAAAAGCCTTTCAGAAAATATACAGGCAAATTAACAGGATCACCAAAGCGACCTGTAATCTCCGTGCCAATGGTGTCGGATATGAAGAACTGGCCACGGTTCATGGCAGACTGGCCCAGGTGGTTAAGATCATTGGTGATGAGGTGACCCTGCAGGTGTTTGGAGGTACGGAAGGAATTCCCACCAATGCCGAAGTCATATTCATGGGTCGGCCTCCCACCCTGAAGACCGGAGATGATCTGGCCGGACGATTTCTGAATGCATACGGCGATCCCATGGATCTTGGGGCAAAATTGATGGGGAGTGAGCAGGAGATAGGGGGCCCTTCCGTAAATCCTGTTCGAAGAGAACAACCTTCAAAGCTTATCGCCACCGGGATCGCGGGAATAGACCTGAACAATACCCTGGTGACCGGACAGAAGATCCCTTTCTTTACCGATCCGGGTGAACCCTTTAACCAGGTTATGGCCATGGTGGCGCTCCGAGCACAGGCCGACAAGATCATTCTTGGCGGGATCGGGCTTGCCAATGACGACTACCTCTACTACAGGAGTGTATTCGAGAATGCCGGAGCCCTTGATCACATCGTAGCCTTTGTCAACACATCCGAAGATCCCCCTGTTGAACGTTTGCTTATTCCCCATATGGCGCTCACTGCAGCAGAGTATTTTGCCACCCGGAAAAATGAAAAGGTCCTGGTACTGCTTACCGATATGACCCTTTATGCCGATGCCCTGGCTATTGTGTCCAACCGGATGGACCAGATTCCATCCAAGGACAGCATGCCCGGTACTCTTTACAGCGACCTGGCCAGTGTATATGAAAAAGCCGTTCAGTTTTCCGATGGCGGATCCATCACCATCATAGCCGTTACCACCCTTTCTGGAGGAGATATCACCCATGCCATTCCGGATAATACGGGATACATCACAGAAGGACAGCTCTTTTTACGACGGGACACGGATATCGGAAAGGTCATCGTGGATCCGTTCCGTTCTCTTTCCAGGCTGAAGCAGTTGGTCATCGGAAAACAAACACGGGAGGATCATCCCCAGGTGATGAATACCGCGGTAAGACTATATGCCGACGCAGCCAATGCCAAAACAAAGAAGGAGAATGGTTTTGATCTGACCGACTACGACGAACGCACACTCGATTTTGCACGGGACTATTCGGAAAAGCTGCTGGCCATCGATGTAAATATATCGGTGGACGATATGCTCGACACAGGCTGGCAATTATTTGATCACTATTTTTCTAAAGATGAAGTGGGAATCAAGGAAGAACTGGTCGAAAAATATTGGCCGGACCATGAGGAGGCGTCCGGAGATTAGAAACATACAGGAGATATGGCCATCAAATACCAATACAATAAGATTTCCCTCCAGCAACTATACAAACAGCTGGAGATCCGGGAAAGGATACTACCCTCCCTGAAAAACAAGGAGTCGGCCCTGCGTATGGAGGTTCAGCAAACCAAAGACAGATCCCAGACCCTCGACCAGGAGCTGCAACATGCAATCAATAGCTACGAAGAAAGCCTCAGACTCTGGGTAGAGTTTGATCCGGCCATAGTGGAGATCAGGGATGTGGAACTGTATGTGAAAAAGATTGCAGGAGTGAAAACACCTGTTTTAAAGGAGATTCACTTTTCTATCAAATCGTTCAGTGTGTTTGCGAGACCCAAGTGGTTTCTGGACGGGATCGAAGTACTGAAAAAGCTGGCCACTCTGGCTATCGAACGGGAGATCGTCTTACGAAAAATGGAGTTACTGGATTATGCCAGGAGAAAAACCACCCAGAAAGTAAACCTGTATGAAAAGATCCAAATTCCAGGATACGAAGATGCCATTCGCAAAATCAGACGTTTCCTGGAAGATGAGGATAACCTTTCAAAAGCCTCTCAGAAAATCATAAAGAGCCGCCATCAAAGAGAAGAAATGGAGAAGACACTATGATCACTCCTATGAAAAAATATGCGTTCCTGGTATTTCATAGTGAATACACGGATTTCCTTAAAAACCTGAGGGATCTGGGTGTCTTGCATATTACCGAAAAACGCTCTGATGAAAAGCCGGTCAGGTTGGAGAGCCAGTTTCACCTGGTAAAACGTTACGAGCAAGCTCTCCGGTTCCTTGACCAAAGGGACGTAGAAAAGGAAGAATCCCCTCCCCCCTCCTCAACTCCTCTGGAGGTTCTGGTAAAAATGGAATCTCTCCGGCAGGAAGAGGAGCATATCAAGGAAAAAATCGCAGGACTGAGAAAAGAGATCAGGAAAGTAGAGCCCTGGGGCAACTATCTGAAGGATGACATTGCGAACCTTGAGAAAGAGGGTTACCAGATTCGTCTATACTCCAGTCCGTTACAAAGATTTCGAAAACAGTGGCAGGAACAATATACCCTTGCCGAGATCAATCGACAAAAAGGGATCCTCTATTTTGCGGTGATAAGCCGCACCGGGGAAGAGATTAAAATAGATGCCGAACCTGAAGCGATGGCATCACGCTCCCTGGCTGACCTGCATACCGGTTTAAATAATCAGAGCAAGCGGATCACGGAAATCAGTGCACATCTAAATGACCTGGCCCGCATTGCCATCCCAATGCTTGAACAGGGCAAAGAGGAGGTGGGCAAAGAGATCGAATTTGAATCAGCCCTGATCGACACAGAGGACCAGGCCGAAGGGAGCCTGAAATTGCTGGAAGGATGGGTACCTGTACCCCGGGAAGAGAAACTGGTGCGGTTTCTGGACCAAAGCGAATATTACTACATGTCGGGCAAGCCGGGAAAAGATGACGTGCCTCCCATCCAGCTTGAAAATAACAGGTTTTCAAAACTTGCCGAACCTGTGGGCAACCTGTTTGATCTTCCAGGCTATTTTGAACTGGATCTTACTCCGTTCTTCGCCCCTTTCTTCATGTTGTTTTTCGGATTCTGTCTGGGTGATGCCGGGTACGGATTGATCTTTGTCGTTTTGGCTCTCATCCTCAGAAAGAGAGTGAAGAATAAGTTAAGGCCCATACTTACCCTTGCCTTCTACCTGGGACTGGCCACTGTCATTCTTGGTGGTCTGTCAGGGACCTTCTTCGGGATTAACCTGATTGATACCGGTTATACCATCACACCACATACGCTGGCCATGCTGGGTGATGGGAATATCTCTTCCGTGATCATTGATCAGCTGGGGTCCCTGGAGGGAACTCATTACAAAAGCCGGAGCGACTTTCTTGAAGCAGTACGCAGGATCATCGGCGAGGAGAACATGTTGACCTGCCGGATGGAGATCCTGAAACATACCCGGGCGGATAACCGTCTCCTCGAATCGACCCGTCACCTGATGCAGGATCCGGTCAATATGTTTTATCTTTCGTTGATCATCGGGGGAATACAGATCATATTCGGAAGAGTGATCCGCATTTTCAATATCATCAAACGCAGGGGGCTTAAATACAGCCTGTCGACCATCGGATGGAGCATACTGATCATCATCCTGGTTACCTTTCCGGGAGGTGAGCATATCCACCTGCTGAACATGGAACCCCTGAAACCCTTATTCTACTTTTTCCTGTTTTTGTCAGGCGGACTCATCCTGCTGTTCAATAATCCTGACACCAGGATATTCCTGCGACCATTAACTGCCATATGGGATGCCTATGGAGTCGTAACCGGGATCTTCCAGGACCTGTTATCCTATATCCGCCTTTTTGCACTTGGAATTTCATCCGCCGTGCTCGGATTTGTATTTAATGACCTGGCCTCGCAACTGCTTGGTGTTCCGTATATCGGCTGGCTCCTCTTTATCATATTATTGCTCTTTGGCCATTCCCTGAATCTATTCCTAGCTTCGCTGGGAGCATTTATTCATCCCGTACGTCTGACATTTGTGGAGTTCTATAAGAATGCGGGCTTTATGGGAGGAGGAAAAGCATATAAACCGTTTTCAAACTAAACCTTATAAATCTACAACTATGACAACTGCAGTAATTTTAGCCTACATAGGATTAACTATAATGATCGCCCTGGCCGGGATCGGCAGTGCATATGGAGTTGCCATGGGTGGAAATGCCACCGTCGGGGCCATGAAAAAAAATCCGGTTCCCTTCGGAAGCTACATGCTGTTAACCGCCCTGCCCGGTACACAGGGACTGTATGGTTTTGCAGGATTCTTCGTGGTTAACAACAGGCTACAGGAATTTATGGAAAGTGGAACCTTGGCCATAAATATGTACCAGGGGGTTGCCACACTGGCAGCCGGATTGGCCCTGGGATTTGTGGGATTGTTCTCAGCACTGCGTCAGGGGAGCATCACGGCCAACGGAATTGCAGCCATCGGCTCCGGCCACGATGTATTCGGAAACACCATGATCCTTGCCGTGTTCCCCGAACTGTCGGCCATCATCGCCTTCGCCGCCACCTTCCTGATCAGTCTCTCCCTGTAACCCTCTCACCATACTTACATGTGTAATATACATCTCACAAGTGAGAGGTATTTGTCAGGTTCTTCATTTGGCAATTTTCCCGACCATGCTTCCGTGTCAGGAAACATAATAACTTTACGACCCTCAAAAAATGAATACATTCTAAAATCCGGATGAAGACATTACACAACCTGAAGTCCTTATTGATTATTATTATGCTTTGCTGGAGCATCGTTCCTTTAACATCCTGTAAAGAGAATGAGGCTCCTCCGGGCACCATTTCTATTGACGAATCATTAATCGATTTTGGCGTGGTGGGCACGAATGCACCTTCACCCGCCTATGAGCTTTCTATGCTGGGACAAGAGATTACAAAAGATGTAACTGCGGAAGTTACCGGAGATTTTGAACTGGCCGTTGGTAATGAAGAGTTCAACACCCAGGTTGTTATCTCCTCAGAACAGGCGAATAAAGGCTTGCGACTGAAATTACGTTCTAAACCCACCCGGGTGGGTGAGCAACAGGGTACCCTTACTCTATCCGGTCACCTGGAAAGAACCATCACCATTGATTTGCTGGCCACTGGTGTGGAAAAGCTCCATGTGGTCTCCACGTTTGATGGGTTTCGCCTGGCCTTTGGAAATGGATTTTCACAGTCAGTTGATAAGACATTCACCTTTCCGGATTTTTCAGAAAGCACCGAAAAGATCACCATGTATGTAAAACTAAGATGTCCTTCCGGAGGCTGTAATGCATGGGATGTTTTTGCTAATGTTCGCCTTCAGCATCCGCAAAGCGGAGAATGGCTGGAGATCGGCCGCTACATTACTCCATATGGAGTGGACAATTCCAAGGTGCCAAAAGGATTTCCCATTGATGTAACCGATTTCAAATCTTTACTCACAGGAGAGGTGACACTGAAAACCTACGTCGAAGTCTGGGGTAATGACGGCTGGCTGGTCTCCGTGAACTTCGAAGTCATTGAAGGCACTCCCGACTATTCCTATTATGCCATAGCCCCTGTCCTGGACTACGCCAAAAACAGCCTGGAAGGCATTCCCTATGGTGAAGCTCATGATTTTGATCTGGAGAAATGCATCACCATACCTGCCCATGCAGAAGAGACCGGTTTTCGCACGATCATCACCGGTTGGGGACACGCCACACCAGCCGATCCCGATCAGAGACGCTGCGCTGAATGGTGCTTCCGCACTCATCATATACTTATCGATAGCATTCCATTCTTTACACACGACATGCAAGGCATAGGATGTAGCACAAATCCCGTTCAACCCCAGGGCGGTAACTGGGAACCGGATCGCGCCGGCTGGTGCCCAGGCATGGCGGTGCCTGTACGCTGGGATCAGTTTGACAGCTCCATGGCAGGAGAATCCTTCTGTTATACCTATGACCTGGAGCCTTGGACCAACGACATGCAAACCACCGTCGACAACAAACACGCCTACTACGCCATCTCCAGCTATATCATCGTCAAAAGCAACATCCCGATCGACGAACCTGTTGTGGAATAATCCACTTATTATTAACTTTGTTCTCCCGAAAGGAACAAGGGGTGTTAGCTCAGTTGGTTCAGAGCGCATGCTTGACAGGCATGAGGTCACT
>CAZURA010000038.1:0-37192 GCA_964622985.1 uncultured Bacteroides sp.
GTGAGACTATTCGGAATATGCATTCTGAACTAAGTATACCAGGAGGTTTCAAGTGTCTGCGTCCCACGACTCCAGCAGGTGATGATGTCTTTCAGGAATATTCAGAAACAAGAAGGACTAACTTCCTTAATGCCCTTGAATCCTTGCTTGATGATTTGGTACGCGCTGATGAGAAGGAAAACTTCCGGGAGGCCACGGAGATTCTGAGGAATAACCAATTTGGATCCAGATTCCCTCTGGGAGAAGATAAGAATGAAAGTAAGAAATCAGCAACACTAGCTGCTGCATTAGGAGTGGCAGCCATTACTCCAAAGCCTTATGGACATTAATCCTCAGGTAAAACTTGTTGTGGAGAAGTACCCAAAGCTGAATTTCAATCCGGGAGCTAATACTTTAACAGGATCCATTATGGTTGACTCAGAGGACTATTATGATATCAGTATTGATCTATCTCCTTACCCTGAGCATTTCCCAGTAGTCTTTGAAACCGGAGAGCGTATTCCTAAGAAGGTCGATAGGCATGTATATTCAGATACTGGTTCATGCTGCTTTACCACAAATGCCAAGGCACAGATTCTATTGAATACTGAGGTCACCAGCTTGATGGATTTTATGAAGGAAATTGTCGTGCCGTACTTTATGAATAATTCATATTATGAATTAAACGGCCGATACTATGATGAAGAATATTCCCATGGTCCAGTAGGTGTGGTGGAAGGATACCGGGATATTCTTCAAATATCAGATGATCTTCGAATTGCCAAGGTAATGTTTGATTATCTAAATGGTGGAAAGCTCAATGTTCATCAAAACTGTTACTGTGGTTCTGGTAAATCCCTTCTCAAGTGTAAGAACGGTATTCATGACAAATGCTACAGGGATTTTCGAAAGGTCAATCAGGAACAAATTCGATTGGACCTGTATGCCCATTTTCGTGAGTATTTAAGGCAAAAAAGAGTAGTCCAGTAGTCCAGTCTGAATTAGTATATTAATCATTTAAGACTAACAATATGAAATATGCACTTGTCTGTGGAAAGAAAACTGAAGCTACTAAAGGATCAAAAGGCTACTGTCCAAGCTGTGGCTCAGAAGTAATTGCAAAATGTGGAGAGAAAAAGATTAATCATTGGGCGCATAAAGGGAAGCGTACCTGTGATCCCTGGTGGGAAAATGAGACTGAATGGCATCGTTCTTGGAAAGGGCACTTTCCTAGTGAGTGGCAAGAGGTGATTCATAAAGCTGATAATGGTGAGAAGCATATTGCAGATGTAAAAACTGACACTGGCTGGGTAATTGAGTTTCAGCACTCTTATTTAAATCCAGATGAAAGACGCGCTCGAAATGCTTTCTATCCAAAATTGGTATGGGTTGTTGACGGTCTAAGACGACAAAGAGATAAACACCAGTTTCAAATTGCAATTCAGGAAAGTAGTTTATTGAATCAGAAACCTGTTATACGCCGGGTCAACTTTCCAGATGAATGCAGGCTTCTTGATGAATGGATTGAGTCTACCACCTTAGTAATATTCGATTTTCATGAATCTAAAGAATCTGATGATTCAACATTATGGATTCTTCTACCTGGAGTATCAAATACCAGTGCGTATTTGATGAGTATTTCTCGACTCAACTTCATCAAGTATCTCCATGATGACAAATTCGAGAGGATTTTCAATGAGCAGATTCTGCCAATTCGCGATCAATTGATTTTTATTAAGAAAAGACGTAGGGTATATTCAACGCCCAGGTATAGACTCTCCAACGCTCAGAGAAGACGAAGAAATATACGTTTATAGGCATGCCAATTCATCGCAAAAGACGAGGTATGACCTACAAGGTGGCATTATATCCGAATCTCTCTCCTGCCCTTTTAGCTTTCATTACTGTTTGGTAACTGCATTTGGTAATTGCAGCGATCTCCCGGGTGGTCCTGCCCTTACTTATCAGTTTCAGAATCGCCTGGGTTTTCTCTTTCAGCAGAAATTGCTTCTCAGATTCTGTGGATCCTACCGGGCGGCCAAGGACTCCCCCCCTTTGAAGATATACCTGCCGCCCGGCCTCAGTTCTTTCCCGGATGTTCTCCAGTTCCATTTCGTATAAGCTGCTCATAACAGAAGATATCATCTTCCAAACCGGGTTCCTTTTTCCCCCGGGTCGGGATTGCAGGCCAAGATTTCTGATCACCACATTAACCTCGTGAGAATCTAGCCACTCTAAAGTTGAGATGCAATCTCCAGTATTTCGGCCAATTCGAGACATCTCTTCCAGGTGCAATTCAGATACCTTTCCAGATTCAACCAGGTCCACCAACTCTTGTGCCTTTGGTCTTTCTCGAAATGGTACTGATCCAGAAATCCTGTCAAAAAGTACCAGGTCATATTTCTCTTGATCAAGATCAAACCGGTCCCCGGATTGCTTCAGTGTACTCACTCTATTGTATTTGATTTTCACCTTAGTTTTTGTTTCCATTTTTGTCTGTGATTTATTTTATACAAATCAGAAGAAGAAAAAGGGACTCCAGGCCCCTTGAATTGTTACTCCGTATGTTAAGATATTTTTGGAAACACCTTCCATCGAGACTTTTGTTGGAAATCATACCCGGTATATTAATTCACTAAATTCTCATAGAATAGTAATTGACATCTAATATTATTTTCGATCAGTGGTAATTCAGCCAGGTAGTATCTCATTGGAACATCTCCAATAACCTCCATAATTAGTAAGTGCTCTACTTCGATACTTGGATCAACATTGAGAGGTACTATATTTATCCGTAGGATTTTGTTTATCTCCATACATATTGCACAATATGTTGTGCAATATAGTTAATATGTTTTGCACAACCAAATGTACTTTTAACTTACCTTTATCTAGAAATAATAACATAGGTACCTATGGAAGAAGAATCAAATCCCAAGGTTAAAGAACTCGACCCGATGGTAAAAGAGATATTGGAGAAGGTCGGTAACCAGGTAAAACATTTAAGAAAAACGAAAGTCAAACAACACTATAAGGATTTTGCCAATAATAAACTGCCTATGGGGCAAAATACATACCTGCGGATCGAGAAGGGTAATGGCGATTACCATATCTCAAACCTTATTCAGGTAGTATTGAATTACCCGGATCTAAAATTGAGCAAGTTCTTCAAAGATGCCGGGCTGTAAATATCAGGATCCAATATTTCCAGGATAAAAACTATATGGAAACCTTCTCCGTGGAGGTGGGTCTATTTATGTTTTTACTCCAATTATTAATCATTATGCCTCCAGGTCTTCAATGTTTACCGTTATATCATAGACTACAGAATGCCAGCACCTCAATCTCCGTCCTTTTAATCGGTGTTTACCGGCCTAAAAAGAAGGGATAAGATCTATTAAATCCCTCCCGAAACACAAAAATTTGTTCCTCCATAGTATTTATCAGAAAAGAACAATACTATGCCAGAAACAAAATATAAGAAACAAGAGGTCCCACCCGAGTTTTTGAAAATGCATGCTTTTATTGGCAGCATACTCCGCCAATATAGATGGGAAGAAAACTTAACTTTAAAAGAAGCACATGAGCAGAGCGGCATTCATCATAGAACAATATCTCGCATTGAGAATGGGAAACCAATCTCAATGGGCACATTGCTCCGCTACATAAAATTCCTTGACCTGGAACTACCAGATATTGCATTCACTTACGAAGAGATAGATTGACAACCATCTTTGAGTATCTAAATCTTACTATATGATTAAATTACCCCCGGGTATCGGATACTTTTTCAACTGATCCCGGGTTTTTATTCATTTCTAAAGCACATTTCTACAAATTATTTTGCATCTCCCACAAATCAATAGCAATAAGGTATACAGAAATATCCCAGGGCATTATATGGATATAATTGGGGTACTTGAGTGCTATTTTATCACTCTTTTTTAGAAAATCGTGTAGGTATAATAAAGGACCTTTTAAAAATAATATGATTAAAAATCTAAGAATATGGAAATTCATTATCACACACAATTAAAAGTCAGCAAAGAATTCTGGCAAGAACAACTAACAAATAAGGTTATAAATCAGACTGACTCTAGGGTCACCAAGATTGACGTTGATGAAATCTCGATTGAGACCATAGACAGCACGGCGGAGAATGATATCATTGAATTATCGAAGCGATTCCCGGATCACACTCTTGAAGCCAAATACACTACTGAAGATCCATTCGAGAATCTTGCAATTACATATCAATACCACAATGGTGAAAGGAAATTTGTCAAGGAGGAATATGAATATTGTTTTGTGTCAACAATCACCGATAGGAATATGCTCGATCCAGAGGAATACACAAAGTTTCAAGACATAGCAAAGGAATATTTCAACCGAATTGACAATTACCGGGTACGAACATCGGAGAAAGATCCAACTTTTGAAGATCAACCAATAGAAGTTGAATATTATGAGGATGATACTATGATTACCCCATGTGTTGAGTACATAAATGGTGATGGCGATTTTATTCTCACGGCAAAGAAGTTTGGACTTACTTATTTGGATGTCACTGTCAAATTCATTAATCAGAATTTAACACGGAATAACACATCGGATGATTACCTGCAGGAAGATTATAGTGATGTCCCTTTCTAATAATTATACGATAGCCAATTTTTTGACTAGAAGTGGATTGATCTCTATGAGGGTAAAACATGAGCCTAATATTAAGTGGAAGGTCAAAATAAATGAAATATGACCGCCATCCTTTATCACAATCTTTCTTCCTTTTTTTTCTTGGATCGTTGACCATTATCTAAGGATATGGATTCAAGAGGTTGAAGAAATGACTTCCAAAGGTGGACAGGGTACACGATGGACACCCTATATCTGAAACTTTAAAAACCCTTACGTAAGAAATCAGTATACCAATTCTTCACGTAAACGTTTTCAACTTTAGTTAATATCCCTGTTTTATCTCGTACCCTGTCCACCTCCAGGAGAAAAAAGAGTAAGACTTTGTGGTTGGATTGTCACCCTTCTGTGTATTTAGATATAGGAAGACCCTCCATTCAGGGTCAAAGAATAACATTAATTACTTAAAAGCTAATAACATGACAAGAAAGAAGAAGAAAGAAAAAAGACTCAACCTCTACATCGATGAGGGATTATTTGAATCGATCAAGGAGCATTCTCGTGAGGATTATCTAAGACCAACCACTTGGGTAACTCAATTCCTCCGAAAGAGCTTGCTCAAAAATAACAAGATGTCTAATCCTCTAAAAGATGAAAACTAATAAGATCAAAGAACAAACCCTGGAGCTTATCCAACAAAGAAGTAGCAAGATTACCCTTCCCACCGATGAAGATCGGATAGGTCCCCATGATCTATCTATTATCCCCGTCAGTACTCAGAAAACTCCTTTCTCTGCTTGGAAACTATATCAAAAAGAATATGCTCCATATAAGCAGTGGAGAGAACATTATTGCAACGGAGGATTTATTGGGATCATTTGCGGGAAAATCTCTAACAATTTAGAGTGCATTGATATTGATCTCAAGAATGATCCTCTGGGTACAATATATGATGAGTATAAGAAACTGATACCAGAAAACCTATTTAGGAAATTGATTGTTCAATCAACCCCAAATGATGGTTATCACTTATTATATCAGTGTACTGAGGTGGAGATCTCTAAGAGCATGAAACTGGCTCACTCAGCTAAGGGTGAAGTAATTTTAGAAACCCGTGGGGAGGCCTCTTATTTCTGCACACACCTGAAGGAGTATCGTACTATTCAAGGAGAGTTTGATCTCGCTCTGATGAAGATCAATATACCCAAAATCAGCAAGGATGAAAGAGAGACCCTCTTGGACCTGGCAAGATCCCTGGATAGAAAACCCATCAAGAGCGGAACCACTTTTCAATATAGTGAACCGTCCATACAGAAATTTAACTCAGAGTTCAATCCCATTCCCCTTTTTGAAAAACATGGATGGACCATTTATCAAGAGGATCAAGACAAGATCAAATTAACCAGACCTGGTAGTGGTTCACCTTACTCAGGATACTACTTTCTACGGGACAAGATCTTTATCTTTTTTAGCACCAGTACCCCTTTTAAAGTCCAAAAGCCTTACAACCACTTCCAGGTCCTCAGAATCTTAGAGGGTGAAGATGACTATCACAAGACCTTGAAGTTATTGCCCGTATATGGATATGACTTGGAGAAATCAACATCAAAGATCTCCCCTGATGAAATTGCTGATCATTTAAATAAAAAGGGAGTTCGATATGATCTCTTCCGTCAAGACCTTATATATAATGGTGAGATCATCAATGAAACAGTTTATAATACCATTTATCTGGAGTTGTGCAAAGATCTTGGCAGGGATATACCCCGTAGCAAGTTCGAATCGGTGATTAAGTCACTATACATTGACCAGTATCATCCGATCAGGGAGTTTATCACTCAAAATGCAGATAGAGATCCCAAGGGCACCTTCGAGAAGTGGCTAGATTGTCTTGAATTGAAGAATACTGATCTGGACCCGTCAGTGGTACTTCATTTTCTCCAGAAATGGTATGTTGGGATGGTTGCTCAAGCTCTTGATGGACCATTTCCTAATGAATTCTTTCTCTCCGTTCTTTCCCAACGTCAAGGAGTGGGCAAAACCACTCTGCTGAGGAGATATCTCCTTCCCGAAGAGCTTAGGAATTATCAGGCTGAACATTCCCTGACCTTCACGGATGATTACAAGGTTCTAATGGGACAAGTGCTTCTTTTGATTGATGATGAGATGGATGGAAGATCATATGAACAGTCACAATCATTCAAGAACATCCTTTCCACCGGCACAAATACCACCAGGCGAAAATATGATCGTAGAATCAGTTCGATAAAGAGGCGAGCTTCGTTCGCCGGGTCAGGCAATAGCTTGAAGGTGGTAAGAGAGCGTGGTGAGCGCAGGATCATCCCCATAGAGGTGCTTAGGATCGATAGAAACAAGCTTAATCAACTTGACCTGACAGATATGTTCATCGAAGCATATCATCTATTTATGGAGGGATATCAATATTCATTTCAACCTGGAGATAAACTACTCCTTGATAAACTGTATGGAGATCATTATCAAGATTCAGATCTTGATCTCATCATCCAGGATGTAATGGACCTACCAGGCGAATCAGGTGATACCTTTTACATTACCAACTTAGATATAGTAAATACTCTCTCCACTTTGTACCCGAATTCAACCCGGAGGATTAACACCCCCAATGTGGGTAAAAAAATGGCCGAGCACGGATTCGAATCCAAGCGGGTGGGGAGGAAGAAGATCACCACCTATCTCATAGGGGGAGATTCTCGAATCATCGAAATGCTTGATCCCGAATGTCAATCATGGCGACTTCTAACGGATATGATTACCAAATCGAAAAAAAATGATTGACCTAAAAAGCTATATATCTGTCATTTGCAATTTTTTCTGTGCGATAGTTACACTTTACAGTGACTTTTCGGAACAGTAAGACTATTTATAAGAAACGAGTAATAACAATAATTAAAAAAAATAGAAATCATGGGATACTATAGCAGAACAAATCTAAGATGCTCCAGACCGGAGCTAATTGCTTCTGGAAGCACGTTAAATAAAAAATACAATTCAAATATTATCGGTTGCAACGGAGATGCTATCCACTTCTTGACAAGAAAGTTTTTTCTACATGAGGATATTCTAAAGCTGTCCGAGGATAATCCAGATGTGACCTTCACCGCAATAACATGGAATGCTTCTGAATACTATGAGCAAATTGTTTATACAATAATCTACTCAAACGGGAAGTATGAGGAAATAGGCAGTAAGCCAAACTATCAAGTCAGTTATCCTCAACTTTCAGAGGAAGCAACAACTTACTGTAATGAATTCATAGACAAGATTCTTGATTTCGTAGAGAATTATCCACCTCATGATCTGATTCCGCAAATGGGGAATGAAGATCATAATCCTTCAAGCCAGTTTCGAGATAATGGATTGGAAGCTTATTTGAAGTTCACGTGGGAAAACGAAGACCACCGATTCAATGCAGAAAATAAACATTGGTATTTATTCGAAATCAACTATGAAAGTAAGGATCAGGAAAATCTGAAACGATTAAGGACCGAGAAAGATATGCTAAAGAAGCTACGGAAATCTGATTCAGGTAATTCGAAAGATCAAGAGTATGATGTTCTTCCATTTTAATAATTACCTCAGCACATTAAAACAATAACTATGGTAGAATATTACACAACCGCTACAGCCTCAGAAGGATTTTGGGAAAGCCTGATTTCAGATCAGTTTGAGTCTGAATTTCCCATAACATACATTGGGGAAGGTGCAGGCTTTACAATAAAATCAGTCGACTACCCGGCCATTAAGGATATGATTGAATTATCAAAAGAGCACCCGGATGAACGGTTCAATGTTGCAGTCACAACAAACGATAAATTAAGAGATGTTATAGAGTATTATGAGTTTCAAAGCGGAGAAACATTTTTCATTCATGTGGAACCATTGTATCATTTTGACGTGAGCGAAGAGGTCGATCAAGTGGCCGGGTCAGAAATCATAAATGAGTTCAAAAAGGAAATCACGGAATCTCTTAACTGGCTCTTAGATTTTGTACCAAGCTATGAGCAATTGTTAGGATGCCAGAATCGGCCGGATGAAATGGTGTCGAATTTCCAATTTGAATACGGGCATAAGGATATCACCCTATATGCAAGATTAATAGGTCATACCTGTATTGAGATTGACCTGGAAGAGAAAAATAATTGTAATAAAAATCTAAAAATATGTCAATAGTATATCAAACAGTAGTAACCGTACCAGAGAATCTAATTGAAAAGGAATTAGAGAATATTTTTAACTGGGAATATGGCCTGAGTGCCAAACTTGAAAATAGTCAGCTCACTTTTTGGGCTAAGAATTATACCGATCCAGGATTAGAACAAATAATTGATTATTCTGAAAAGCATCCAGATCTGGTCTTTGAATCAGTATCTACCAGTGAGATGGAACTTGATCTGGCAGATATCTATACAATATCTAAAGGGAAGATAATCAGCCAGCATAAACACACTTGGTTCAACATTAATTATGAAGCTGAGCAAAAGAGCCGACTGGACAATGAGAGTGTTCTCCAATTTGAAGAAGAAGCCAGGAAATATTTTAACGTAATCGATAACCATCTGAGAAGAAAATACGGTCAAGGGTGTTTTCATGAGCTCCATGTTCCAAAATTCAACACAATGGATTTTTATTATTCAACAGATGATGCAGTTCTTATTGCCAGAAGGAAGGATTTAAAGACTCTTGAAGTAGAAATAGAATTCACTGAGCTTGAGGAAACAGAACCCGCAGGTGAAAATGTGGAAGATCTGTATCATGATGTTCCCTTTTAAATAACTGTACAATCAATTACCGATAGCGACACAATATCAGCCTGAGTAAATAACAATATTAAAACCGAATGATAATGAAACAACAAGAACTTTATGAAGACCTAATACTGAAAATGGAAACACCCTTTTCAGATGAATCTGTCCCTGCTGAATACCTTGACATCATTGAGGAAACCCCTGATCTAGAGACAGATCTTCCAGATGATGACCACAATGAATTTATAACTCAATACTTCAATTTTGAGGAGCGACAATTCATAGATGAATATCTGTATGGTTGGGTCATAACAGACCTTGATCATATTCAATATCTATACAAAGAGGACCAAATGATAAAGGAGGAATATGACAGAAAAATCTATATCGTCAATATTGTCCAAGAAGTACTCAAACCAATGGAAATCCTTGCTTTTGATTATTGTCTGGGGGGTAATGAGGTGTGGTATGGAGGAGGTGAGGCCCTAAAATCTGTGCGAAGATGTGCAGGGAATGGTAATGGATTGAGCGGATTTGGGATCGAGATTGATGATTATAATGATTTCTATTCGCGACTATTAATACTATATAATGTACTTGATGAACTGATAGATATCATCGACAACTCTAGTTTCCTGAGAGATATAAGCCGTGGTTATATTAGAAGACTTATGCGTGAAGCAAAATTTTAAGAAATGTCGAAAAAAAAATTGTAGAATGGAGCCAAAAACCTTGGAATCCCGTAACCGGGTGTGATCCTCTTTCAGTGGGGTGTGAGAATTGTTATGCTAAGAAAATTGCAGCATGGTGTCACAGAATGGGCCAGAGCAAATATCAAAACGGATTTAACCTTACTCTGCACCCTGAAGCATTGCAAGAGCCATACAAAAGGAAGAAACCAACCCGGATACTCTGCTGCTCAATGAGTGATCTTTTCCACAAGGATGTTCCTCTGGACTATATCAAGCAGGTATTTCAAGTTATCTGTGACAATCCGCACCACCTGTTTATGGTCGTGACCAAAAGGGCGGAGAACCTCTATGAATATCATTCAGAACTCCAATGGCCAGATAATATTCTACAGGCGGTTTCGGTGGAACATCCCAAGTATAAATGCCGGCTAAAATTGCTGCAGCAAACTCAGGCCAAGCATAAGGTCGCTTTCTTCGAACCTCTTTTGGAGGACTTGGGGGAACTTGATCTCTCCGGAATTGGTTGGGCATTCGTTGGTGGTGAATCAGGACCGGGTGCGAGGGGGATGGAGAATGACTGGGTACTGAACATAAAGGAACAATGTGATGAGCAAGGATGCACATTTATCTTCAAACAGTGGGGAGGGCCTCAAAGGGAACAGAGAGGGTGTGAGCTGGATGGGAAACGCTATGATAGTATACCGACTACCTCATTGGCTAAATGATTCACTGTGCATATTGTGGCTTGGAAAGTATATTCATTCATTTCTCCTATACAGAGTTTCATGTCATATTCTTATCCACCTTTGTTATCATCTGATCTTTAGCTCGAAGGTATACCCTACCGTCCGGTTTCTTACAGACTTTCACTGACTCAGTGTAAAACCTAGTCCCTGGAGGATACTGTTCTCTTTCTTTCTTACTACATTCAATCAGAATATTTTCAGGAAGACCCTGTCCAGAAAGTGGTCTTACCCTAATGCGTCCTGTTTCAGGATCTCTGAAATTTTCACAATATATATTCTCAAAGAAATCTCCAATAATAATTCCCATATGTCGTGATCTAAGATTTGAGTTGGTTACATAAATGTGCATATTATCTATCAAACAATGATAATAAAATTCATAATTTGCTACACATATTTACAAATTAAGAATCATCTATTATGGCAAAACTACTTATTGGCTGGCTGGCTCTCAATAATGACCTTATTAAACCTGATCCAAAAAAAGGGATTGAACGAGCAGCCAACATTGAAGGCCCAAACTATCAGATTCATAAGCATTTCTATGAAGAGTATGATAAGCATATATTACTATACTCAGCTGAAACACATGAACCGGCTGTTATGATGCTGATCAATAAGATCCAACAAGATTTCCCCGCTCATCAAATAACTCCCATGTATATACCTTTAAAATCAGTAATTGATATTCACGAAATAAAACAGAAGATAGAGGCCCTTTTGCTCGATCAAAGGAATGAGGAGGTAGATATATTCTTCTCTCCGGGGACTTCTGCTATGCAAGTAAGCTGGTATATATGTCATAGTACTCTTGGCCTCAAATCCAGGTTACTTCAGACAATACCTGGCAGCAAATCAAAAAGTGGTAAACCAGAAATGCTTGAGATCGATGTTGAGCAAAGCGAATACCCTGTATCAGTGGTTATCCGACAACAAAACCTCGATGATGAAAATCTCGATCCAGAATTACCTAATATTACGCTTACAGAAAGCATGGAGCCCATCTTAGAACGGGCATATCAGTTAGCACAAACTGATAAGGTCACGACTCTGATTACTGGTGAAACAGGAACTGGAAAGGGTCTTGTAGCAAAATATATATGGAAAAACTCACCCCGAAAGAATAATCCGTTTGATACTATAAACTGTTCTGCCCTTGGGGATGAGTTACTTGAGAGCAGACTCTTTGGTTATAAAAAAGGCAGTTTTACGGGCGCAGAACAAGACAAAGACGGGCTTCTGAAATCACTTGACGGAGGAACCATATTTCTGGATGAAATTGGAGATATATCTGCAAGGCTTCAGCAGGCCTTGCTTAGATTCCTTCAGGAAGGAGAGATTCAACCCATTGGAGGAATCAGTGAAAAAGTCAATGTTAGGGTAATTTCTGCTACAAATAAAGATTTACATGCTATGTGTGAGGGGGGAAACTTCAGGTGGGACCTATATTATCGCCTGATGGTAGCCGATATCTATATTCCTTCTTTGCGCACAAGAGGAGCTAATGAGGTGGAATATATTTTCCTTGAATTACTTGATATCAAAAAGAAAGAACTGCAGAAAAAGATTAAAATCAAGCCTGACAGAGAGGTGGTTCAGTTTGTTAAAAGCTACACCTGGCCTGGGAATGTCAGAGAGCTTGAGAATTTCGTGGAATACCTCTATGTTTTTTGCAATGAAACAGCTACCATGAAAGATGTTCCGCCCCGACTTTTCGGCTCTCAAGAACCCACTTCATTAAAAATTAAAGACATTGAGGCAGCACATATTAAAAAGGTATTGAAAGTGAAGAAAGGCAACCAACGTCAGAGTGCAATTGCCATTGGGTGGGTGATCAATACCCTGAAGAACAAAATGAAGGAGTATGAGATCGATCCAGAGGAATACCAATAGTACATATAAGAGAAAATGAATAGCCTTGTCAAAAAATGATAGAAACTGCAGATTAAACCGGGCTTGAATGGGTGGTATGAATTTCGCACTGTGGATGCCCTACTGAAACCTTTATAACCATCATTATGAAAGGAGCTATCATTGGCGATATAATTGGATCCATGTACGAATGGAACCGCATTAAAAGAAAGGAATTCTATCTTTTCCCACCAGGTACAACCTATACGGATGATTCGGTACTCACAATTGCCATTGCAGATGCTATCCTGTCGGGAAGATCTTACAAAGAAGCTTTGCACCGCTATAGTCGAGCATATCCAAAAAGAGGATATGGAGGAAGATTTGTGAACTGGATAGAGCAAGATAATCCCCAACCATATAACAGCTTCGGAAATGGATCTGCTATGCGTGTCAGTGCGGTTGGTTTTGCATTTAATTCTGAGCAGGAGGTCTTGAGGCACGCAGTATTTACGGCTGAACCCTCTCATAATCATCCTGAAGGAATCAAGGGAGCCCAGGCAACTGCATTAAGTGTATACCTAGCTCGAATGGGTTATTGCCGGGGGGAGATAAAAGAGCGGATCATGGAGTTATTTAATTATGATCTCAACCGCTCACTTGAGGAGATCAGACCATTGTATGGATTCGATGAAACTTGTCAGGGAACAGTTCCAGAGGCAATCATATCTTTTCTTGAATCCACAAGCTACGAAGATGCCATTCGAAATGCCATCTCCTTAGGCGGAGATAGTGATACGCTTGCTTGTATTACAGGTGGTATTGCAGAAGCGTATTACAGAGGTGTCCCCTTAGAATTGGAGCAAAAAGCAATGGAATATCTGGATACTGACCTACTTCATGTAGTTGAACTGTTTTACAATAAGTTTGTCAAGAATGGCTATTTAGCAGATCCTTGTGTTGAGGAAAAAGATCAATTACGATGAAATACCTTGCTACCAGAAAACCTATGAAATGCCCAAAATGCGGTGCATTAAATATTGCCAGAATTCAGTATGGTATGCCAGTCTGGTCACATGAATTGGAAATTGAGATCAAAAACAAGACTGTCGTATTGGGAGGTTGCTGTGTTTCAACCCATAGTCCTTCCTGGCAATGCATAAGCTGCAGCACAGAAATTTATAGGTCAGATTCCTAATTCCTTAGATGCACTTCGGTTTCTAACAGGTTTTCAAAAAAGTAGAGGACCAATTCAAGTTTCAACAAGGGAGAAATGAATTTATCATAAACTTCATCATTATAGCACATTGAATTATAATCCCACTTATCCTCAAAAGATAGAAGAAGTCCTAAGGACCAATCATATCCAAAATTGGCCGATATCGCACTCCAGTCTATTTGATTGGAATACCTGGCCATTAGATCACTGGTCCAGAAATCATTCCCCGACAACGCTTTCCAATTCCAATTATCTACAAAGGAATCGATCAGTGATACAGACCATGGTATTGAATTGTTTCCGCTTAATTCTGTCCAATCCCATTTATCCACATATTTCAGGATCAAATTCTCAGACCACGGGAGTTGATTGTTTGCTGAAAGGCCAGGGTGATATTCAGGCTCAATATCAAGAGACCTGAGCTTAATCCAGTCCTGATGTAATTTGACATTGTGATTCCCAAAATGTACTCTGTCAAGGTATTTCTCTATCAACTCTTCTGTGAATGGCACATCGAATCCATCACATAACGATATCCAATCAAATTCATCCGCGTAATAATCTATAAATCCAGGGCTCCAGGGTATTCCAGGATTAAAAATCAATTCTTCTGTATCCATCACCTGAAATGCGTACTCGATATCATCCTGTGATAGAACTTCCTTGTTAGATCGAATGGCCTGAAGCCGGTAATCTTCATTAATTGCACCCGGTGTTCTAGACTCATACAAATACTTTTGAAATTGTGCATGCCTTTCCGGATTCTCCTCCTTGAAAATCTCCATCATTTCAGGATTGATTCGATCATTAAAAGAGGCATTCATAGGGAGTACATTGAAATCGATTTTCTTTCTATAAGTATTCATAAATTCAACTCCCCAGGGCATCTTGAAAAAAGCACTCACAAACCACCAATCCCAATGGTCCTTAAACTTCTCCAGAATTTGAGCATCGATCTCAATGGGCGGATATTGACTGATCAGAAACCAGGAAAACCGGTCTTTATACCGGTCCATAAAATCCACCGACCAGGGCAAAGATTCATTGGTATGAAACCCCCAGTGAAAATGACCTGGCTTAAGTCCAACATCAGTGATCCCTTTGATCTCATCTTCTGTATATGGGGGACTTTTCACCAATAAATAGTCCATATATTCATCAATCAATGAAATTGACCATTTGAGTTCAGGATTTCCACTTAGCTCACGCCAATGCAAGAGGTCTTTGTATTTTCTGACCTGGTCTGGAGTAATCGTATATTTTCCGGATAAATGGTATATAAAGGGCTCTGGATGCTTTAGCCAGAAGGTTAGAAGAGTAGATATTACTTCGCCAGTCATTCTTTTAAGTTAAATATTATCTGTGTCATTCAGCCCTTTATATTCCCAATATTTCATTATCCAGGGATATTTCTTCGCCTGCTCAAATTCATCCTTACGAATTCTATAATCAAATGCAATGTAAAGACTATGCCATGGTAATCGCCCTTTCATAACCTCCTTTTCCAGCAAATCGAGATATGATAGAGCTTCAGGCATCTCCACAAATATTGATTCAAATTCTTCAACTGCAAGTCTTAAGTCATAGGTGTGAAAATAGCTAAGGAATAGCTCCACATCATCAAACTCATACTTGAGGGTTTTTGGCCTTTGAGGATAGGGAAGATGCATTATTTAATGAGTTTTATTACAGATTCTAACTAACAAAGTCTCTTGCCTTTTTTCCGAATATGTCTAATCCCTTTATCATTCTTATAGCAGGTAATTACGACGTGTTCTTCTCCATCCATTACAACAACAAGTTTTGAGGTGGAATCAGGCAGGCCATTCTCATGTAGTTTGTCCGCGATTCTATTTCCCCCGTAATAGAATCGTAATCCTTGCTTTCTTATGCACGTCCCTGTTTCGATGATCGACTGGATCTCTTCAGAGGTGATCCCACGTTGACTGCTACGTAGGTGAGCGTGATTGGTATAACTGAATTGATGTGTGTAGTTCATGACATTCAGGTTTTATGGGTATGCACATGTATAAGCAAGTGAAATGCCTGAATCAGGCTAAGTAAAAATTGAGTTTTAAATAATAAAAAATACATTTATTAAATCTTAAATATATACAAATGAAAAGAATAATTCTATCAACCCTATGTTTGCTGTTTTTCAGTTATGCAATTGAACTACAGGCAGAAGAAAAACCTCCTGTGGTGAGCCCGCCTGCCCTGAGCAATGCCGAAGGGAAACCACCTGTGGTGAGCTTGTCGAATCCAAACTTCATTTTTATTCTAGCTGATGATCTGGGTTGGAATGATGTAACATTGTATGGCAACAGAACGCTCTATGAGACGCCTAATATTGAAAGATTAGCGCATAGAGGCCTGACCTTCACGAGAGCCTATGCATCGAGTCCGCTATGTTCTCCAACCCGGGCAAGTATTCTCACCGGACAAACGAATGCAAGAAATGGAATCACAATCCCGGCTTGTCATGTTGAGGCTGTTCATACCAAGGCATATATGAATAAAAAAGCACAACCTGGCAGTAAAACAATAAATTGCCAGTCAGCAACCCGTCTCGACACAGATTTACCTACACTTGGCAAACTCATAAAAGCTGAAGGATATTCAACCGCTCATTTTGGTAAATGGCATCTTGGCCGGGAACCTTATACACCCCTTGAGCATGGTTTTGATGTGGATATTCCTCATTGGTATGGCCCGGGACCAGCAGGCAGCTATGTTGCCCCATGGAAATTTCCCGATTTTAAGGAAAACTATCCCCAGGAGCATATTGAAGACAGAATGGCGGAAGAGGCTGTGAACTGGTTAAGATCAATAGATAAAGACAAACCTTTTTTTATGAATTATTGGCAATTCTCTGTTCATGCACCATTTAATGCAAAGGAGAGTTTAATAGAATACTACCGAAATAAGGTAGACCTGAATGAGTGGCAGAATTCTTCGACATATGCTGCTATGGTTCATTCACTTGACCAGGCTGTGGGTACCTTGCTTGAAGAGCTTGACCGCCAGGGAATCGCTGACAATACCGTTATTATTTTCTTTAGCGACAATGGAGGAAATCAACACAGTGGCGTAATTGATAAACTCCCGTCAGGCGAAGAGTACATAACCACCCTTACCAATAATTATCCATTGCGTGGAGGAAAAGCAACGATTTATGAAGGTGGAATCAGGGTGCCATGTATTGTGGTTTGGCCTGGCATAACTGAGCCAAATTCCAGGACTGATGAAATTATACAATCAACCGATTTCTATCCTACTATTCTGAATTTGATTGGAGCAGAACTCCCAAAAGATCATGCTATTGATGGAAAGGATATTACCCCAATTTTTAAAGGAGGAGATATTAGCAGGGAAGGAATTTTTACCTATTTCCCTTCACAAACAAAAACGCCAAATTGGTTGCCACCTTCAGTAGCTGTTCATGCCGGAGATTGGAAACTCATCCGCCTGTTCCACCAGGAAGAAAATGGGAAACATGAGTACAGACTTTACAATTTGAAATGGGATATCGGAGAGAAGAATAACCTTTCAACAATGTACCCGGAGAAAGTAGCCGAATTAGACCTCTTGATTGAAAACCATTTGAAAGATGCCAATGCTGTTGTTCCGGTTCCTAATCCCGATTTTGATCCAGCTCAGTTTCAGCACTTGCAATATGGAGAGCAGGTTGGAGGTTACAAAGCTGTAAAAAAGGTGGTGGTAGAATGATGAGTAAAGAGCTAATAGCTAATAGCTAATTGCTCCTAGCTTCTAGTTCCTAGCTCCTGGCCTCTGGCCTCTAGCTTTTATTCCTGCCTGCCAACCAGGAACTGCTAATTATATTTGGCAGGTCTATCATGTGGTCGGAATGATAATGTGTCAGGAAGACGGCATCCAACTGATCCAGGGGAAGCCCGATGCTTTGTGATTCTTGTACAACTCCTGCACCCACATCAAACATGAAAAAGTTGTCATTTACAAAAACAGATGTTCCGCTTTCAGCTCGTTCGCTCCGCAAAGGAGAACTTGTTCCAACCGTAACAACCACGATTCCTTCATTATTCTGAATATATTCAGGTACTCCTACTCTGTTCTTTATCTGATTCGCAATCCTTCGTGATATTAGTCTTTCTGAAGCGCAACTATTTGCCAGCACAATTATGGCAAGCATAAAAATTTGAATCGATATTCTTTTGTTCATATGTGAGGCATCATAGTCCATGAAAAAACAAAATTAAAAATTAAAATTTCACGGAAGGGTAAAAAAATTCGAAAACAAGCTAACCTGAATTATTACCTTCGGTGAGCCCTTCGGGGTTCATGCATTTAATTTAGTACAGATGCAACTTGCAAGATCTGCCGATGTAGTTCCCAACTTCAAAGGTCTAGCAAGGAAGCACCCGCCTGCCGGCGAGGCAGGGATGGGCTGAAGTAAATGCACTCGGAAAAAATTGAAAAATTATCTTTTTATCAAAAATTGCATTATGTTTCACATTATCTGTTATTTACAGTCTTTTTTCATTTTTTTTATGAATAATGCAGGCTAATTGTTTTTGAATAAAAGGACAGATCTGCACCCTGACTGTAAATATGTCCAAAGCATCAATCATCAATACAGGAAGGCATTGCCTCTATTTTAATATAAAAACCTATTTTTACTGCGAATCTATGTTTAGATGGCAATAAAGGAATATAATTCTGACTACGAACTGGTGGGAAAACTCCGTAAAGGGGATCTTGATGCTTTTGATCAGGTCTTCAAAAAGTATGGAGACCGTTTGTTTGGATTTGCTTTGAGCTACTTAAAATCAAAAGAAGATACCGAAGGTCTTGTACAGGATGTTTTTTTAAAAATTTGGGAAAACCGGAAAAGCCTGAAGAAAGAATCTTCGCTTAAATCCTATCTTTTCACAATCGCTTATCATGATATATGCCATATCTTCAGAAAAAAACAAATTCATGAAAAATTTCTGGAAGAAAAGAGTGCTGCAAGCGAATCGACAATAAACCTGGAAGAACAATTGGAATACAAAGCAACACTTGAACAGGTGAATAAGCTCATAGCCCGGTTGCCAGAAAAACAGCGCTTAATCTTCATTAAAAGCAGAAATGAAGGTAAAAGCACTAAGGAAATTGCAGCAGAAATGAATCTGGCGCCTGGAACTGTAGACAACAATATATCTGCAGCTCTGAAATTCTTAAGAAAAAACCTATCCGGTACTAATTTTGCTCTTATGCTCTTCTTTGCTGTATTTATTCAGTAAAAAACGGTCTTGAATTTCACAGTTTTTTAGTTGATTGCAATTTTTTTATTTCAAAAAAGTGAAAAAAAATGGTTTTTATCGTGAGATTCTATTCTCAAGGTACTATTACTTATATAGAGAAATGAAAGTAGTTTTTTCTTAGATAGAATAGTTAGTTAATAAATCCTCCTTTCTTTTAAGGAGGATTTTCAAAAAGAACAGAATGTTGAATAAAGCTGATATAGAAAAGTTGAATCGATTTAGCAAAGGACTATCCAGCGCTGAAGAAGAGAAATACATCATTTCTCTTTTTGCAGAAAATGAGGAAAAGAGGGAATTCAAAAGGCATATTCAGAATGAATTCACTGAATATCTGAAAGCACACCCAGAGGAAGATTACAATCTTTCTTATTTGCTCGACCGAATTCATCATATTATACACAAAAGCGAAAATCAGAAGAAAAATACGGTTATAAGAAGGATTTATAGTTGGTATTCGGTTGCTGCTGCAGTGTTGTTAATTCCTATACTTCTTGCCGGAGGAATTTGGTTTTTCGGAAAAAATCAGAAGGAGTCAGTTATTGCTGAAGCACCTCTTACTTCAACCTTGTTTGCACCGCTGGGCTCACGTATTAGTTTCTCCTTGCCTGATGGTACTCAGGGGTGGCTGAACAGTGGCTCCTCGCTTACATACAACACCCCGTTTAGCAACAACAGGCAAATTGATTTAAGTGGAGAAGCCTGGTTCGATGTGGCACACGATGCAGAACATTCTTTTAGAGTTACTGCCGGAAAATCCCAGGTTGAGGTACTTGGTACTAAATTTAACCTTAGTGCTTACACTGAAGAAAATTACCTGGAAGTGACTTTGGAAGAAGGAAAAGTAGAATTTTCTACTCCGGGACTCTCATCAGGGATTGAGATGAAAGTTGATGATCGACTGGTATTTAGTGAAGGATCAATTAATATCAGCAGTACAGATGCTTCCAAATACTCCGCATGGAAAGAAGGGAAACTGGTATTTCGAGGGGATAACATGGATGAGGTGGCAAGACGAATTAGTCGTTGGTACAATGTAGAAGTAGAACTTGTCGATGAAGAACTAAAAAAGTATGTGTTCCGGGGAACTTTTCAGGACGATTCACTGGAAGAAGTATTCAAATACCTTAGCATGACATCTCCTATTCGATATCGTATTATAGACAGGAAAATACTTGATGATGGAACTGTTCAAAAAAAGAAAGTATTACTGTATAAAAAAATAGTAGAAAACTAACCAAAACATATACATAATGGATTTATCCATGGACCATAACTAAAACAAAAAAAGGGAATCGCAGCCACGATTCCCTCTAAAAAAATCTCAAATCAATTTTTTTAAATGCTTAATAATGCAAATTAATGAAAAATAGTAAGACTTTTCATGAATGTGGTAATCATATTCTTATTAAAACGCTACGGATTATGAGAATCTCAGTTTTTTTACTTTCCGTTTTTGTCCTCCAGACTTTTGCCAGTGATACCTATTCTCAGGAAACCAGGCTATCGATGGACTTCTCTCAAACCAGGCTGGTAGATGTTATCGATGAAATAGAAGAAAATACAGAGTTTTATTTCTTGTATAATGAAAAACTGGTCAATCTAGATCGAGAGGTGTCAGCCACTTTTGAAAATCAGAAAATCGACAAAATTCTTGCTAAGCTGTTCGAGGGAACAGATATTGTTTATACCATTACTGACAGAAAAATTATTTTGGCACCTGAGTTTTTGCAGGGAGAGAAACAACAACAAAACACCATTACGGGAGTAGTCACTGATGAAGATGGGATGCCACTTCCGGGTGTATCTGTACAAATAGAAGGAACAAACATCGGAACAATTACTGATGTAAATGGGAAATATACTATATCAGATATTCCTGAAAATGCCACATTGAAATTTTCTTTTGTTGGGATGAAGACAGTAGAGGTGGAAGTAGCTAACCAGACGATCATAAATATTTCTTTAAGCGCTGATGCAATGGGGCTGGAAGAGGTAGTTGTAGTTGGTTATGGAAGTATGAGAAAAAGTGATTTAACAGGCGCTGTAGCAAGGGTAGATATGGAAGATCTATCTGAGATTGCCAATGTTTCTGTAATTCAGGCGATGCAGGGATCTGTGGCAGGACTGAATGTTGGAGCTGTTGATCAGGCAGGCGAATCACCTGATATATCAGTTCGCGGGCAAAACTCATTGTCAAGCAGAGCAGCAGATAATAAACCCCTAATTGTTGTGGATGGTATCATTTTTAGGGGCAATCTGGTTGATTTGAATACCTCAGATATCGAATCTGTTGATATATTGAAAGATGCAAGTTCTGCAGCCATCTATGGTTCACAGGCTTCTAATGGTGTAATGATAATTACAACAAAGAAGGGTGCTGAAGGTAAGCCAATTATAAACTATTCAGGAAGTTATTCTTTGCAGACACCCAGTAGCAGTTCATTGAAACCGATGGGAAGAGACGAGCTTACAAATATTATTAAGGATGCTTATTGGGCAAATGGCTCAAGAATTGGACCAGATTACTTAGAAGAGAATCCTGATTTTACCGTGGATGATAAGCTGGCAACGATTGACATGATCAATGGATTTGTGGACGGAACTGATAACAGTATGTGGGATTTGATAACCAGGAATGGATTTATCAACAAACAGAACCTGAGTGTACGAGGGAAAACAAAAGACCTTGGCTATTTCTTCTCAGGAGGAATGACAGATGTGGAAGGTTATATCATGAATGATAACTATAGAAAATACAATTACAGGATTAACCTTGATTCAAAGATAAATGACTGGATGAGTGTGGGAATGGAATCATTTCTGACATCCAGCGATTATTCCGGTGCTTCAGTAAGTTCAGGTAGAGCATTTAATATTCATCCATGGACTCCTCTTTATGATGAGAATGGCAACCCTCTCACTAAAATACAGAAGGAACAACTTAATCCGCTATTGGAAGGCCAAATAGATGATTCGAATAAGCGATTGAACCTTTTTGTTAATCTACATGCTGATATTAAGCTTCCCATAAAAGGATTAAATTACAGGCTTAATTTTTCTCAAAATTACCGAACAAATAATCATGACCAATTTGATGAATATGCCGTGGACTATCAAGGATCCGGTTATAAGAATTCTTCGATTAATTATGACTATACAGTTGACAACATCCTGACGTATATAAAGACCTTTGATGATGTGCATAAGGTTAATGGCACACTGGTTTATGGTGTTGAAAAACGTGAACAGTCATATACCAATGTTTCAGCACAAGTCTTTACTGATGATTTGCTGGGATATTATGCTTTGCAAGAGGGAGATCCACTCTTAAGGAATATACAAACAGGAGGGTGGCAGGAACAAAGTTTGTACTCCATGGGACGGATAAATTATACCTACAATAGTAAATACATGATTACTGGTACGGTTCGACGAGATGGGTTTTCAGGTTTCGGGAAAAATAGAAAAATTGCTGTATTCCCATCGATAGCATTGGGATGGGTACTCAGTGAAGAGAGTTTCATGATGAATTCTTCAGATGTGCTGAATTATATGAAAATCAGAGCATCTTATGGTCAACCAGGAAAAAGGCGTGTAGGAAGGTATGATACACATGCTAAAATAAGTACATCTCTCGATGCGGAAGAGGAACATGCTCAAGGCATAATTTTTGGAGACGGTGGCTCAGTGACTAATATGCAATGGATTTCATCAATGGCTAACTATGACCTGGGTTGGGAAACGACAACAGGGTTGAACATAGGAGCCGATTTTGCAATGTTCAATTCAAGATTGCACGGTAATATTGAATATTATAACAATCATACCAACGATATTTTATATTCCATCAAAATTCCTAATATGACTGGTTTTTCAAGTATTGACACCAACATTGGTGAGGTGGCCAATCACGGACTCGAATTTACTGTAAATGGTACTGTGATTAAATCGAAAGATTTTTCATGGGATGCATCACTAAATTATTCCAGGAATAGAAATGAAATCGTTTCCATCTTAGGGAAAGACGATGATGGGGACGGCATTGAGGATGACCTGGTGCAAAACTCATTGTTTATTGGACATCCTACAGACCTATACTATGATTTTGAAATTATAGGCATGTGGCAACTTTCCGACGCCGAAGAGGGCATTATCCCAGATGGTTTCCTCCCTGGTGAATATAAACTTGCCGATTTGAGTGGCCCGGATGGTGTAGAAGATGGAGCGATTACATCTATATATGATAGAAAAATTATTGGATATAGAGATCCAGCTTATAGGATGGGGCTTGAAAACACTTTTAGATACAAAGGATTTAGATTGCGTGTCTTTATCAATACCATACAAGGAGGAAAGGATTATTATTATGGTGTTGATGCGATTCCTGATCATACGAAACTGGAAAGGTTTTCATATCAGAACTGGCCGACTGGTGGATGGGACTACTGGATGCCTGAAAATCCCGATGGCCATTTTCGTAGGATAGATAAGGAACCAACGCTTAATGATCCGGAACCAAAGCGTTATCTGCAACGTAACTTTATTCGCTTACAAGATGTTTCCTTGTCGTATACTTTCGACAAGAAGCTGATGGAAAAATTAAATATGAATAGTTTGAGAGTGTTTGTTAGTGGTAAGAACTTAGCCACTATAACCAAATGGAGAGGTTGGGATCCCGAGACCGGACAAGGATTCAAAACGGGTGGTAGGCCGATGATGACAAGTATTACTTTTGGTGTAAATGTTGAACTTTAAAAAGTACGATCATGCAATTATATAAGTATATAACAACAGTATTAATCTCAACTTTACTATTCGTTTCGTGTAATGAGGAGGAGTGGTTAGAAGAAGTGCCATTAGATTTTTATAGTGCCGATATTTCGTACGTCACTGCTGATCAATTTAATTCAGCAGTAGCACGTTTATATGATTTAACGCAAGACTATACAATACATGGTGGAATAGACCACTTTTTTACTTATACCTATGTTAGTGATGTAGCCTATAATGCGGCAGCTACTACTAAAGGATTGAATTCCTTAAAGGATGCATTAGTGCCTGACAATGACGCAGTAAAAATAAATTTCAAGCAGTTTTACAAAATTATTACTAGTGCAAATGTAATTCTAAGCCGGATCGAATTGGAAGATACTGAATTCGATACTGAAGAGCAGCGGAATATCTTAAAAGCTGAGGCTTTGTTTTTCAGAGCAAATACATACCGACTTCTGGCACACATGTTTGGTGGCGTACCCGTGCTCGTAGAAGAGGTAGCTTCACCCAGAAGAGACTTTGTAAGGGATAGTCGTGAGGCCGTTTATGCTCAGGCTATCAGTGATGCTGAATTTGCAGCGGACAACTTGCCCTCAGCAGATAATGTTGCTGAAGATGGAAGATTATCGAATGCCGCAGCCAAACATCTATTAGCAGAGCTTTATATTACCGTAGGCGATTACGATAAAGCCATTGCAATAGCAACTGAAGTTATAGACGACCCCAACTTTGAATTAATGGAAACAAGGTTTGGAAGCCGAATGAGTGAACCAGGCGATGTATTTTGGGACCTGTTTCGCAGAGATAATCAAAATAGAGCTCATTACGGAAATAAGGAGGCCATTTGGGTAGCCCAATACGAATATTTAGCTATTGGTGGAGGCCGTGGTTGGAATATAGCTCAGTTTGCACTTCCTAATTATGTTAAGTTAAAAGGGACTGATGGTGAATACCTGTTTGATGGTTTTTATTCTCAGTATGGAGGACGTTGTATGGGATGGTTACAACCTTCAGGCTATATGCATACCGATATTTGGGAAAATGCAGATAATGATATGCGGAATTCAGAATACAACATTTTCCGTGATATAATAGCGATGAACCCTGGATCAGCATTTTATGGAGACTCTATTGTTAAGAGTGGGGCAATAAACAGCACTACTAATAATCCTCTGGGCAAATATTGGAATCCCATCTTCACGAAAATAGCTCCCATAAATAATCATCCTGATGAACTTTATGAAAACAAAGAGACAGGCTTATTGTTAAAAACTGATAATTTGACCTTTACTGACAGTTATATTATGCGTTTAGCTGAAACCTATTTGTTGCGCGCCGAAGCCTATATAATGAATGGGGACAAGGCCAGCGCGGCAGCTGATATAAATACAGTCAGGGCAAGAGCAAACGCTACTCCTGTTGCTGCAGCTGATTGTGATATTGATTACCTGCTTGACGAACGGGCACGTGAGTTAGCGTACGAGGAGTTCAGAATGATCACCTTAATGAGGATGGGAAAACTTGCAGAAAGATTGAAAGTATATAACCCAATGTACAATGGGAAGTATGCTACAAATGGCGTGGAAGAATACCATAACCTATGGCCAATTCCGGCAGCCGAAATAGAGAAAAACTCGGAAGCTGAGCTGGAACAGAATCCGGGTTATAACTAATCCTGTGTAATAAAGGCTCTCATAAGAAGAATAAGCGGATAAGTATATCCTTATCCGTTTATTCTTTCACTTTTATCTATTCAATGCTTAATATTTCTATATGCTTCAGAAGTATAAAATATTCCTACTTGGCATTTATTGTTTCTTTTTCATTGTTTCCTGCGACCAAAAACACGATAATCCAAACATTATTTTAATAAGCGCCGATGATTTGGGTTGGTCTGATATTGGGTGTTACGGAAGTGAAATTAAGACACCCAATCTCGACAAATTAGCAGACGGTGGTTTGCGCTTTACAAATTTTCATAACACATCGAAATGTTTCCCGTCAAGGGCATGCTTGTTAACGGGTGTTTATGCTCAGCAAAATGGTTATGCCAACACCTTCAAAAATCCAATATCGAATGCAGTAACCATTGGCGAAGTGCTTAAAACAGCCGGGTACAGAACCTTGTGGTCGGGAAAACACCATGGTGCCGAAAATCCAATTACCCGGGGATTCGATCGTTACTATGGACTGAAAGACGGAGCATGCAATTATTTTAATCCTGGCAATCAGCGTCCGGGAGAAGGAAATCCGGCGAGAAAAGGAAAAACAGGTAAGAAAACAAAACGTGCATGGTGTATAGACAGCGTGATGTACACACCATATACGCCCGTAGAAAAAGATTTTTATACCACCGATTATTTTGCCAAATACGCCATTAATTGGCTGGAGGAATATAAAAATGAAGAAAAACCCTTCTTTTTGTATTTGGCATTTACCGCACCTCACGATCCATTAATGGCCTGGCCGGAAGACATTGCTAAATACAAAGGCAAATATGATGGAGGTTATGAAGAGATACGCTTGGCTCGCTATCAAAAACAAAAGGCCATTGGTCTGATTAATGAATGCTATAAACTCTCAGAAGCGACCTACTCAAATTGGAATGAATTAGACGACTCTGTTCGAATCGATGAAATAAAAAAAATGGAAGTTTATGCTGCCATGATCGATCGCATGGATCAGAATATCGGAAGAATACTTGCAAAACTGAAGGAGATTGGGAAAGATGAAAATACCTTGATCCTATTTGTTTCGGATAATGGCGCTTCTGCCGAAATGCCAAACATAAGGGATGATTATGGTGAGATTGGAACAATGACACGTTATTCTTCTCTTGGAGGCGACTGGGCGAATGTTGCAAATACTCCATTTCGTTACTACAAGAATTATAGTTACGAAGGAGGAATAAACACCCCTTTTATTGCATACTGGCCAGATGAGATTTCTCCCAAAACTATTTCAAAATTCCCCGGACATTTTATCGATCTAATGCCAACCTTAGTTGATATCACAAATGCTGAATATCCATTTGAATATAACGAGCAGAAGATTACACCCATGCAGGGACAGAGTTTACTTCCTGTTTTCAGAGGGCAAAACATTGAGCGTGAAAAGCCATTATTCTGGGAATGGAAAAAAGGACAGGCAGCTTACAGTGAGGGATTCAAAATTGTGAGATACGGAACCGATGAACCGTGGGATTTATATAACCTGAAGGAAGACCCTGTAGAAACTACAAACCTGGCAAAGGATTACCCTGAAAAATTGAATGAATTGGAAAAGCAGTTTCATACCTGGAAATCTTCTTTTTCTAAAAATTAACAACGATGAGGCAAAAAAGACTACTCTGCATAACTCTAATTCTCCTGGGATTTTTAAGTGAATCTACCAGTTTTGCTCAGACATACCTGAACAAAATACACAGGGGGAAATCACGCGACCGAACGCTGGAAGGAAGCCTTCATATACTTAACCTTGGCGAGGAGAAGCCGGAACAGATAAATAGTATTTATAAGTCAGCATTTTTGAAATTTGAAGCAGACTCCACAAATTCCTTTTCGGATTTAGCTAACGATAGTGGCTTTATAGCCTTATGCAAGAATAACCTCATTATTCACACCGGTGGACCAATGTTAGGTAATGCTTCGCCTGAAGGAATAGATGTATGGGTGAGGACCCTCTATCCAACCGAAGTAGAGGTTAAAGTTGATTCAATAACATATGGGCCTGCTTACAGTACTGTAGAGTCAGACTTGACTGCTGTGCTTAAAGTGACAGGTCTGGAGGCGCATAAAAAATACTTCTATCAGGTATGGGTGAATGATACCTTGATTAATGCAGATAAAGAAACACAATTTGTAACCTTGCCTAAAAATGTTCCCGCTAAAACCAGTATTGCTTTTGGGTCATGCTTTCACCGTTGGGGCCTGGGAAATCAACGTTTAATAGATCAGATTATGAAACATGAACCAATGGCTATGCTGATCAATGGTGACATTGCTGCACAGGACAGAAGAAGTAATATAGCCATGCACCGTGCCGATTATCTATTGCGTGATTTCCAAACGGCATGGAGCGACCTGGCATCTCATATCCCAGTTTATACCACCTGGGACGATCACGATTATTTCGATAACGATTTGTGGGGTACTCCGGAAGGATATACGGTAAAGGACAAAGAAGCGGTAAGTAATATTTTTCGTACTTCCTGGAATAATCCCCTATATGGCTCAGGAGAGAAGGGGCATGGTGTCTATTTCCGTACTCGCATCGGGCCTGCCGATGTGATTATGTTGGATAACCGTTATTTTAGAGAAAAGGGGAACTTCCTGGGTGACGAACAGATGGCGTGGCTAAAAGAACAACTGCTCGATTGTAAAGGCCCGTTTATAATTCTATCATCTGGTAGTATGTTTAATGATTACGTCTCAAAGAAAGACTCCTGGGGTTCTTTCGACCCCGAGGCGCGCGAAGAGATATTCAGCCTGATCGAGGAGAATAATATAGGAGGTGTTTTGTTAATATCTGGCGACAGGCATGGAGCCCGTGGCTTTAAAATACCACGCCCTTCAGGATTTACTTTTTACGAATTTGAAATGGGTAGTCTGGGTGGCAGAGTAGGTCCGCCACCCATCAACGCTGAATGGGATACACAGTTGTTTGGCGTCTCGGGGGAATATACCTTCGGAGAATTCTCTTTTGACACCAACCTGCCCGATCCAGAAGTTACTTTCAAAGCGATACATGAAAGGGGGACCGTCTTTTATAAAATTACATTGAAGAAGAGTCAGTTAACTCCGTCAAATTCGATGAAAGATTGATATATTGATAAGGAAATTAAAAAACCAGAGCACATGAAAATTAATATAATAAGCATATTCCTCATAGTTTTATTGGGACTGAATACGAGTTGTGTGGAAAAATCTGAAACAGCCCAACCTAATATTTTGCTTATAATGACCGATCAGCAAACCGCTGATGCAATGAGTTGTGTTGGAAACAGCTACCTCGAAACACCCGCTATGGATAAGTTGGCTGAAGAAGGGGTATTGTTTGATAATAATTATGTGGTTCAGCCCTTGTGTCTTCCATTTCGATCAAGTTTGCAAACCGGCCGCTATCCGCATGAAATTGGTACAATCAGTAATGGCCGTACAATTTCAGAAGGTTTTCCTTTTTTAGGACACCTGGTGTCATCGGAGGGCTATTCAAGCGATTATATTGGCAAATGGCACATTGGAGCCACATATGAAGACGCCGGGTATAATTATGAAAAAGCAGGGAAGGATCCTGAGAGAACAAAGGCTGCAGTGGAATATTTATTGAAGGATCATGAAAAGCCATTTTTCCTGACCGTTTCTTTAATGAATCCACATAATGTTTGTCAGCTGGCACGTGCAGATGCAGATGGTTCTGACTTGCCGGATGGTGCTATTGGGTTAGCTCCCGAAGATTTGAGTGAACTGCCTCCCTTGCCTGTAAACTTTGAGATTCCTGCAAATGAGCCATCGGTAATACGTGAAATTCAGAATAAATCACCCTTACATTATCCGACCAAAAATTGGGATGAAAAAATCTGGCGACAGTACCTGTGGGGTTATTACCGCTTAGTAGAAAAGGTAGATGCTCAGATTGGACAAGTGTTAAATGCATTGGAAGAAGGAGGGCATGCGGATAATACGGTGATTATATTTACCAGCGATCACGGAGAAGGTGTTGCGATGCACCAATGGAATCAAAAACAGATATTGTATGATCAATCGGTAAAAACTCCGCTGATTATTAGTTGGAAAGGGAAAACACAAAAAAGAGTGTATTCCGAACTGGTTTCCAATGCCCTGGATATTCCGGTAACCATATTGGATATTATTGGTGTGGAAAAACCAGAAGGGATGCCCGGGGAGTCTCTGCAGCCCATCATGGAAGGCAAATCGCCAAAACCTAAAAAGTATGTGGTAAGTGAAACCATGTTTGCCTTAAATAATAAAAACCTGGGAGCAACAGGAAGAATGATTAGAACGAAGAAATTCAAGTATTGCATCTACGACAACGGTGAAAAAAGAGAACAACTGTTTGATATGGAAAATGACCCCGGCGAAATGAAGAACCTGGTCTATGAAGAAGGATATGAGAAGGTATTAAATGAGCACCGGGAATTAATCGGGAAATGGGCAGAAGAGACCAATGATACTGAGTTTCCATATGTTAAGAATGATTAACTCTATTGGCTTATAAATTGTAATCAATTCTCTCCCCCTCGGCTTCGCTCGGGGACCGGCATAAAAGAATTGTGGGTGAAGTCACTTCACCCATAATCTACATGGCAGATCGGTCCCCGAGCGAAGCCGAGGCCTCCTCCGCCAAGGCGGATATGGCCGTCGGCGGTAGGATTGGCAATTAATATAGCGAAAATGGTAAATTAGTGTTTTTCTAAAGGTAATAATACAATACAATATGAAAAATAAGCTGTTATATGTAAGCCTTGTAATGTTGGGCATTTTCTTTGATTTGACAATACATGCTCAGGTATACAAGTCCGACAATACCCAACCCAATATCCTATTCATTCTCATTGATGATATGGGATGGAAAGATATCAGTTGTGCCGGTAGCAGCTATTATGAAACGCCAAATATCGACAAACTGGCGGAGCATGGAATGCGCTTCCTCAATGCCTATTCTGCAGCTCCGGTTTGTACTCCATCACGTGGCGCCATTTTCTCAGGCAAGAGCCCGGCACGAACGCAGCTTACAACTGTATTCAAAGGTCCTGCAGGTCCGGATGCTCGTCTTCACGACAAGAGCAAATATAGCGGAGAGCAAGATCAGTTTCTGGAAGCACGTCATCGTCATGCCCTACCCGAAACCGAGGTAATTATTCCCCAAGTACTAACAGAGGCTGGTTATACAACTGCCTTTTTCGGGAAATGGCATATTGGAGAATGTCCGGGCTACTATCCCGATGATCGTGGCTTTCAGGTGGCAAAGGGCTATCGATTGCAATCCCACAATACCAGGAGTCACTGGATGAAAGATTTTGGGCCAGATGCTGTCAACATGCAGGAGGCTGACCAGGATGCTTACGTGGCCGATGCATTGACTACAGAATGTGTGAAGTTCATTCAGGAAAACAAGGACAAACCCTGGATGGCAGTTATATCACATTACCTGGTGCACTCACCCGTACAAGGAAAGCCTGAGAAAACAGCAAAATATGAACGTAAGCCAACAACAGATCAAAACAATCCGGGATATGCAGCCATGGTTGAGTCCGTTGACGAAAGTGTTGGACGTTTGATTCAGACGATCAATTCACTCGGGCTTGAAGAAAATACCCTGGTTATTTTCACTTCAGATAATGGTGGATACACACCCAAAAACACATCAAATTATCCGTTGATGGGAGGGAAAAGTTTTCCCTTCGAAGCGGGTATGAAGGTTCCATTTATTGTAAAATGGCCGGGGACAATTGAACCGGGAATTTCTGAGCAGCGAATTATTGGAATGGATATATATCCAACAATGCTCGCAGCATCTGGACAGTCTCAACGTCCCGGGCAACATGTCGATGGACAGAACCTGATGCCCTTGCTTGTAAAGAATGAAACCCTGGCAAAGCGACCAATCATCTTTCATTTTCCACACTACACCCATGCAACAGGTCCTTTTTCAAGTATCGTTGAAGATAGCTGGAAACTGATACGCTTTTATAATGATGAACACGGAGAATTCCTGCTTTACAATCTTGCCATCGATCCGGAAGAGCAAAATAACCTTGCAGATGTAAATGTAAAAAAGCGAAAGAAATTACTTCGTCAGTTGGAGAAATCTTTAAAGGAAATGAAGGCGGAAATGCCAATCCCTAATCCTGATTTTAATTCCAATACCGAAGATACCAAAAGGAAGAATCTGAAGTTTACGAAAGAGCTTGCAGATAAGGAGAGAAAGGCTTTCAAATCACGTTTAAAGAACCAGAAATGAAAAAAATTATAACCTTGTCCTTTTCTTTTCTATTGGCAGTACTGTTAGGTAGCTCTTGCAAAACTGGTGCTCCAACAAAGCAAAATGACACAATTCGCCCAAATATTGTCTACATCTTATGCGACGATTTGGGCTATGGCGATATAAAATCAATGTCTCCTGAATATTGTGCCTTTCCTACTCCAAATGTCGATAAGCTGGCAACCGAAGGGATGATGTTTACCAATGCCCATTCAGGCTCATCGGTTTGTACGCCTACCCGATATGGTTTGTTAACCGGCAGGTATGCATGGAGAACATGGCTGCAAAGTGGAGTTGTGCAAGGGCATGACGATCCGCTTATTACCGAAGACCATTTAACGGTAGCTGACTTCCTGAAAGAGCAAGGCTATCAAACGGCTATCATTGGCAAATGGCATTTGAATTTTAACTATATCCATCCTGCCACCAAGGATACGATCCCATTGAAATCAAACGGTGTCAAGAATCATGCTCCGGTAGGATCATTTATACCTGATGGTCCAATTACCAAAGGATTTGACTATTACTACGGTTTTCATCACGCACGTGCTATGAAGTGGGTCATTGAAAACGAGCATGTGGTAAAAGAAATTGAAGAAGTAGAGATGTTACCCTTGCTGGCTAACAAATCGGTGGAGTACATCAATACAAAAGCTAAGGATGCAAAGAACGGCAAGCCATTTTTCCTCTATGTTCCTCTTAATTCTCCTCACACACCTATTGTGCCTTCAAAGGCGTGGCAAGGCAAAAGTGGCATTAGCGACTATTGTGATTTTGTAATGGAAACTGATTGGGCAGCAGGCGAAATCATGAAAGCCCTAGAAAGTAATAATCTTGCCGAAAACACAATTGTAATTTTTAGCAGTGATAACGGATGCTCAAGACAAGCAGACTTCGAAAGTTTGCATGCACAGAATCACTATCCAAGTGCTCACTTACGAGGAAGCAAATCGGATATCTGGGATGGAGGTCACCGTGTGCCATTTTTTGTTCGATGGCCAAAAAAAATAACAGCAGGATCACAAAATGATCAGTTGATTTGCCACACCGATTTTATGGCAACCTGCGCCGATATTCTGGGAGTAGATCTACCCGAAAACAGCTCAGTTGATGGCATCAGTATTAACCCCGCACTTAATGGCAAACAAATACCAAACGAACGTGAAGCTGTTGTTCACCATTCTATTAGTGGGAAATTTGCCATTCGTAAGGGGAAATGGAAGATAATATTTTGCCCGGGTTCGGGTGGGTGGTCTTCTCCAAATAACAGGGAAGCAAAGAAAATGGACTTGCCAAAAATCCAGTTATACGATATGGTAACTGATATAGGTGAAGAGAACAATGTATCGGCTGATCATCCTGAGATAGTTGAAGAGTTGACAGAGCTTTTGACAAGTTATATTGAGAATGGGAGAAGTACTGCAGGAGAGAAATTAGAGAATGATACAGAAGTTATTTTGTGGAAGTGAGGCTTCCTGACGTTCTTCCCTTATCCCATTTCATCTGCTGTTCATTGGAATGAATATCTCCATCAACTTCAATTACCAGTTTTAATTCATAACTATAGAAATCGGCAATATAGATCCCAATAGAGTGCAGTCGTCTGAATTTGTAACCCAATTGTCTGTTTCTTAGAAATGTCCACAATACACCTCTGCCTCTGTTGGATTCTTCCATGCTGCTTTTACCTTATTAAGGTGATAAGCATGTGAAATATCGCAATCAATCAATTTTTTAACCTTATCATTGAGCTATACTCATTGATATCCAGATTACTCGAAGCTTTTCCCTCTCCAGGAGAGGTCTAGGGTGAGGCAATATCCATATTTAGACCTAAGGCAAGGCAAAATATCCCAGGCATAAATCCTGGGAAAATGTGCGACTACCTCCTTTTAAAAACACCATTTTCCAAAAAACGACATTTTTTTTCGTGAGATTTCCCATCTAAGTTCCTATTACTTATATAAGCGTTAAAAAAAAGGTTAAGTAAACTAATAACGATAAAGAAATTTAGAAACACAATTAAAACTATTACTTATGAAAAAATCATTTACATTTTTATTTACTCTTTTAATAGGAGCAACAGCTCTTTTAGCACAAACACCACATGAACTTACAAAAGTTACTGAGGATGCGGTTGACTACTGGGTTCTTGATACCCCTGAGGATTTAATCTGGCTAGCTGACACATTATCCTTAGATGCCGACAAAGATGGAACAGATGACTTTACTGATCTTGATGGCAAATGGGCAGCTAATTATCGTTTAGGAGCAAATATTGTTTTTGATGCAAATCCTGTTAACGTTGACTGGAACAATGATGGTTTGACAAATGCTGATGATGCATTGGGCTTACGAACCATTGCAACAGAAAAATATGATGCCGACCCGATAAGTCATTTTTTTACTGGTCACTTTGACGGACAATATTATACCATTGAGAACGCATATAAGAATCATACAGATACTGTATCTGATAAAGGTATCGTGGGTTTGTTCGGTCATGTAGATGGAGCGACCATTGAAAATCTTCGTATGCTCAATTTCGAGTTTCATTCCAGATTTAGAAATATTGGGGCAATTGTTGCCAAAGCTAGTGGTCCTAATGCCGGAGCTTCAGGAGAGCCTACTATTCTTCGACGCTTATGGGTAGAAGGTGAAATTAATAGCACGGAGTGTGATAACCTTATATCGAATAGTGCCGGTATAGTAGGAAGTTTTGAGACAGGAGAAATAACAGAATGTGTGGTCCAAATAACTCTCTTGGTAGATGTTGAAAATACGAATAAACGCCAGGGAGGCATTGTTGGAAGTCAACTTGGTGGTACTATTAAAAACTGCTATTCTGTATCAACAATGAACGGCTACCAACAGCCTGGACTAATTGTAGGGCTTCAAAAAGATTTTGGAGCCATAGAGAATTGTTATGCTGCTGGAGTTGCAACGGGTGAAAAAAAGGTTGGAAGCTTTGCAGGGCAACTACAAAATGCAGCCATATCCTCTTATTGGGATACAGACCTGCAAGCTGAGGGAGTTGGTGATGATTCGAAAGTCGGTGGAGAAAATGGCGTAACCGGTTTAGCAACTGCCGAATTTGCTACACAGTCTAACTTTGTAGGTTGGGATTTCGAAAATACCTGGGAAATGGGTACCGTAGATGGTACTGCCCGTCCAGTTCTGCAATGGCAAGCAATAGCATTAACAACTTCAGTGAATGAAAAAAGTACAAAATCATTGGTGAAAGTATACCCTAATCCTGCCAGCTCATATCTTACCGTTGAAAATGCACCGCTTAATGCCAAATACAGCTTGATTAATTTGAATGGACAAATTCAAAAATCTGGAATCATTACGAATGAAAGAATGGTTCTTCATGTAGACGAGTTAAATCAAGGGATTTATGTATTGAAGGTTGGGAATAGCTACAATAAGATCATCATTGATTAACTATAGATAATTTTATTCAAATATTAAATGGGTTGAATAAAAATTATTCAGCCCATTTATTATTAAAGCAAGGATGAAATGATGCAATTAAAAAACAAATTATAGACACATGAAAAACATTTATGTACTTGCTTTTACACTTTTAATTGGGACCACGTTTCTCATTGCACAAACACCTCACTCACTTAGTAAAGAAACCGTTGATACGCAATTAAATCTTAGTGAAATGATTCAGCCTGTTCCCTCAGAATCATTTTATATGGATGAAGGATGGTTTACCTGGGGAGGTTCTATGGTAAAAGATGATGATAATAAATATTATTTATTTTATTCGCGCTGGCCTTACGAAGCAAAACATAGCGGCTGGTTAATGCATTCGGAGATTGCTTGTGCTGTAGCCGACAAACCTACAGGCCCCTATACGTTTCATTCGGTGATACTAAAAGGCCGGGGGGGCAAATATTTCGATTCCAATACAATTCATAATCCACATATCCACAAGTACGATGGTAAATATTACCTGTATTATATTGGAGCCGGTTTAAAAGAAGATAGGTTAGAAACACGGAATACACAAAGAATTGGAGTTGCAGTTTCTGACAATATAACTGGACCATGGAAACGCTTTGATACGCCACTTGTGGATGTAACTCCAGGTTCATTTGACAGTGGTTTTACTACCAACCCATCTGTTGTACGTAAAAACGACAGTACCTATATAATGGTGTATAAATGTGTTGGAGAAGAAAATAATAAGGTTCATGGCGTAGCTTTCTCAAAGTCGCCGACAGGTCCGTTTATAAAACACAACAAACCAATTTTTACACTGGAAAACAGCAAGGCCCCTGCAGAAGATCCTTTTATTTTTATGTATAATGAAAAATTATATGCCATACTATCTGACAATCGCGGTGAATTTACAGGAATAAGGCAGGCACTTTGCATGTTTACATCTGATAACGGGATTGATTGGAATGTCGCTGAACACCAGATAGTTTCTGATCGCGAAATAGAATGGGAAGATGGTACAACAGAAATACTTAGTGATCTTGAACGTCCCCAAATTTGGTTTAATGAAAACAACGAGCCAACAGTGCTTTTTTGTGCAGCAACCAGGGTAAAACGCACACCAGGTAATAGTTTCAATATCCATATACCATTGAGAAAAAAAACGCTCAAAAAAACTGATAATTAGTGTCAGAATGAAAATCACCTGTTTTAAAGTCTTTGATAAGAAAGCGTCAAAGACTATTTAGGATCGTAAAATATTGAAATTATTAGGTAGACATGTTACCAAAAATGGAGAGACTAAAAATCAATAATACCATTCATCCGAAATGTTAAGTTAAATATTAACAATTTTGGAAGAAGTAGACTGCAGAGATGCAAGAAAAAACAGGAACAAAACTCAAAGAATTATATCTCTATTTGTAGTATAATTTGCAACTATTCCTGAGAGTATTGCCCAAATTGAGCTGCGCATAAATATGCCGACAGTTGTGTGCGTTGGAAGCATTATACCTTGGTAAGGATAGAACCGTGTGAGGATAAAAATTACAGAACCTGCAACAGGGTACGTATTCGTGGTCTGAAACAGCAGAGCTTGGGATATATAAATAATCCTACTCATTGCATTTTAACTACACCTGGAGAATGGGATCTGTTTGACATACAGACTTGTCCGTTTCAGTCTAATAATATTGCTGTCGAAAATCCTGATATCGTGAAAAAGATGAGTGATTTCTATGAGCAATGGTGGAAGAAAGTGGAAATGTAT
>CAZURA010000039.1:0-37078 GCA_964622985.1 uncultured Bacteroides sp.
GGTATAGAAATAGGCTGCCTCTTCTTTCTCTTGAAACAGGATAAGATGAGGCCCTTTCAGCTCATTGAGGCAGGCATGGATCAACGCAGTTCTGGATGAGCCTGACAGACCCTCAAGGTGCTGGACCTGATCGTCTTCACCGGTCAACGATTTTACTATTCCGGGAAGAAGGGGATGAGATAAATAGGGATTCCGGATCATGTTCAATACGCGGTTGCAAACATAGTGATTTTATCAGCATTTTTTGGCGGGAATAATGTTATATTTAGAGATTTCTCATAAAGTAACAATTCCAATTATGACAAAGAAATTCAGGGCCCTTACACTGAATGAATTCGTTGTTCAGCAGCAGAATGCTTTCCCCTATGCCACGGGCGACCTGACCCGTCTGCTGGGACATATTGTCATTGCAGCCCGGATCGTGAACCGGGAAGTTAGTATGGCAGGTCTGGCCGATATCCTCGGGGAGACCGGTACGCAGAATATTCAGGGAGAAACTGTGAAGAATCTGGATGTTTTTGCCAATGACCAGTTCAAATCGATTCTGAGTTCCAGCATTGAGGTATGCGGCCTGGTTACAGAAGAAGAGGAGGATGTGGTCTCCTTTGAGAGTGAACTATCCAGGGAGGGGAAATACATTGTTTGCATGGATCCGCTGGACGGCTCATCCAATATCGATGTCAATGTTTCCATCGGGACCATATTCTCCATCTATCGCAGAAAGTCAGAGATTGGCACTTCATCGGTGGAGGAAGATTTTCTCCAACCCGGTACGGATCAGGTGGCTGCAGGATACATTCTTTATGGTTCTTCCACCATGCTGGTATATACCACGGGACTCGGGGTGACCGGGTTTACGTATGATCCTTCTATAGGTGAGTTTTTTGTCTCCCATCGTGAAATAGTCATGCCCAAACAGGGCAAGACCTATTCCATCAATGAAGGCAATTACCTCAATTTTCCAGCCGGAGTAAAGCAGTACATCAAATATTGCCAGGAGGTGGAACCAGACACTGGCCGGCCTTATACCTCACGTTACATTGGATCACTGGTGGCAGATTTTCACCGCAACATGCTGCAGGGGGGCATTTATATCTATCCTCAATCAAGCGCCTATCCCGATGGCAAGCTGAGATTGACCTATGAATGTAATCCCATAGCTTTCCTTGCAGAGCAGGCCGGAGGTATAGCTACGGATGGTAAGGGGAACCGGATCCTGGAGATACAACCTCAGTCCATTCACCAGCGGGTCCCTTTCTTTACAGGATCCTCAGAAATGGTCGAACTGGCCGAGAAATATATGCAGATCAACAGTTGATGGCGGAAGTCAGATAGGGAATGGTATGCGGCCCTTCGGGGAGAATACAGATCCGGCTATCCTTACCGTACTTTTCAACGAGATCCTGTACCAGTTGTTCCATATCGTGGGTGGGTTTCAAAAGAGCTGACCTTACGGTCTGATCATCCAGGGAACTGTACAGATGAACTTCCGCTTTTTGTTGGATCATGGCCTGGAAATAGACTTGCCATGTGTCTTTAAGGCTCGTTTCATGCTGCTTGATGAAGCTCATCAGTTCCGACACATTTCCCACCGATCGGAGAATGGTTTCATAGTCGCTCCCGGCCGGGATCCCGTCCCAGCACTCTGCAGCCACGATAATACTCCCTCCCTCTTTCACGATCTGTTCAGCAGCGCTCATCCCTTTGACCGATTGGTATACATTCAGGTCCAGCGGATAGCCCGAATTACTCGTGATGACAATATCAAAGGGATGATCCAGTCCTGCCATGGCGGCCCCTTTAGCAAAGTCACATCCCTTTTTGTGTGCTTCCCTCAGGTCTCCTGCAAAAACACCGGTTATCTTTTTCTCCCGGTTCAGGGTGATGTTCAGCAGGAACAGGGGAGCAGCAAAAAGTGAAGCTTCCATGATATCTTCCCAGAGCGGATTTCCGTACGTACGGCCCCAGCGGGTATTGGGATTCTCCAGGTTCCTGATGGAATGGTTAAACCGGATGCTTTCCACGTAAGCCATGCCAGGCATCACTGCTTTCCCTCCCCCGGAGAAGCCTGCAAAAAAATGGGGTTCAATAAAACCGGTAAGGATGCGAAGGTCATATTCCATGATCTCACTGTAAAGAAGAATGCGGTTACCTGAGGTTGTGGTTCCCACATCTTGAAACAGAGATTCGTCGGAAGCGTCGTTTTGAACAACCCGGAACCGGTCTACGATCTCTTTTCCCAGGATAGAGCATAATTCGTCATGGTTAGCGGGACGATGGGTTCCGGTGGCACAGAAAAGGGTAATATGCTTATCGGGGAGATGATCCAGCGCTTCCAACAGGGCAGGTACGAGGATATGATAAGGGGTGGCCCGGGTGATGTCGCTGAAAACAATGGCCACCTTCTGGTGTGATTGTACCGAATCCTTTAACGGAGCATGGGAAATGGGATGGTTCAAAGCTTCACTCACTGCCTGCAAGGGATTGGTATACCCCTTCACATACCTGGGTTCAACTACCTCGGTATGGATATGATCCGGTAGTTTTACCCGGAGTCCGGTCTTTCCATATGCCAACCTAATGTCCATGTGACACATTTTTTCAATTATCCCATCACCGATCACCCATCACCGATCACCCAATCCCCGATCCCACGGTATAGACCAGGATCAGTCCAATTACCCCCACAATAAGCCCCACGATGGTCATGGGCAGCAGGTTTCGCCTGATCAGAAGCCCCTCTACACCTACCAGTCCCACCGTGGCACAGGCCGCGATCACGTTATGTACGCAGATCATGTTACCCATGGCCCCCCCGATGTTCTGGAGACTGACGATCAGGATGGTCGAGATGCCCAGCTGATCGGCAATGGAGAACTGGAACAGGGAGAAAAGCATATTGGATACGGTATTGGAGCCGGCCATAAAAGAACCCAGCGCCCCTACAAAGGAATCCACCAGCGGCCAGGCGCCCTGAAAGATGTTAGTCATCGCCGTGGCCATGGCTATGGGCATACCCACAATATCGTCAGGATTGTTCCCCGACTGCATCATGATCCTCACCAGGGGTACGGCAAAAACCAGGGCAATCACCGGATTTTTGATCCGTTTCACTGCTTCTCCCCATGCGGCCCCCACCTGTCTGCCTTTCATCCCGAAGAGGGGAATACACAACAGGGCCACCAGAATGAAAGGCAGGATACCAGGGTTATTGAGAGGATCGATGGAACCACTGACGGTGGTGCCGAAAAGATCGCCGTATTCGATGCTGGCCGATTTCACCCAGTTTGCGAAAGGAAGGGATCTTACCCGTGTGAGGACCAGTAGTGCACCTATAAGTATATAAGGGATCCATGCTTTCAGAATGGTGATCTTACCCGTATGGGATGAGCTCTCCATGGTGATTGAACCTGACCAGTTCTTTTCCCAGGAAGACCTCTCAGGGAAATCCCAGCTCTTTTTGGGTACCAGAAAACCTGCTTTGGTTGCAGGAATCAGAATAGCCAGTCCAATGAGTCCTCCCAGCAAAGTGGGGAATTCGGGTCCCAGGAAGATGGCTACCAACAGATAAGGTACCACATAACACAGGCCTGCAAACAGGGCATAGGGCCAGATGGCCAATCCCTCCCGGATACTTCTGTTTTTACCGAAAAAGCGGGTCATCATGGCGATCATGATCAGGGGCAGGAGCAGTCCGGGTAACGCATGCTGGGCGGCGGTCCATACTCCCACCTGCCTGATGTATTCAGTGTAGGTGAGACCGGACTCAGCTATAATATGTTGGACGGAGGGAATATCCAGGGAAGATTGTATGCCTATGAGGGTTGGAGTCCCCACTGCACCAAAGGAAACAGGTGTAACATTGACAATGAGTGCCACCATGACTGCTGCAAGGGCCGGAAAGCCCAGGGAAAGCAGCAGGGGAGCGGCCAGTGCCGCAGGCGTTCCGAATCCGGCTGCACCCTCGATGAATCCCCCGAAGAGCCAGGCAATGATAATGGCCTGAACACGCTTGTCGGAGGAGACGGTAGTAAATCCCCGATTAATGGCTTCAATGGCACCACTCTCTCGCAGGGTAAATAAAACCAGCAGGGCACCAAAAACGATAAAGAGGATCTTAAAAGCGATCACAATGCCATTTACCGTAGAGGCCATAATCCAGTTTATGGGTGTTTTCCAGATGAGCAACGCAAGCACCAGGGCAATGCCAAAGGCTAAAGGCATGGCTTTGGTAGCCGGCCACCGAAACCCCACCATTAAAACAAAAATGGATATAATAGGAAGAGAGGCGATCAGGGCAAGAAATCCAACAGACATATGAGAAGGTTATTTGGTTGAGGCAATTAAAATATCGAAAATATCTAAATATATGATGATTATGCTATTTTTAGTCCTTTCTAAAACGTCAGATATGGTGATTCTTCTAGCACCCGATTCCTTCAAAGATTGCCTGACTGCCCGGGAGGTGGCCGAAGCAATCAGTGAAGGGATGAAAAGGGTCGTACCACATGCACATTTCTCATTTGCCCCTATGGCAGATGGAGGGGAAGGGACAGTGGAATCGGTCATCGATGCCACCGGGGGAAGTCTGGTCAGGATACAGGTCAAGGATCCGCTGATGAGGGAGATCGACTCATTTTATGGCATTACCGGAGATGGAAAGACCGCCGTTATCGAGATGGCTGCAGCCTCAGGGATTGAACTGTTGAAGCCGGGGGAGAGAAATCCCTGGATTACCTCCACTTTTGGAACCGGACAGTTAATTAAAGATGCACTGGAAAAAGGGTGTGAAAAGATCCTGCTTGGTATAGGGGGCAGTGCAACTAACGATTGTGGCGCTGGTATGGCAGAAGCTTTGGGAGTGAGGTTTGCGGGTAGCCGGGGCGAATCCATCGGTCCCGGTGGAGGCAGCCTTGATCGAGTGGAGAATATCCATATGGAGGGATTGGACTCCAGGATTAAAGGTGCCCGGATAAAGGTTGCATGTGATGTGACCAATCCCCTTACAGGTCCGTCTGGTGCATCTGCTGTGTATGGACCTCAAAAAGGGGCCGATCCGGAGATGGTCAGCAAGCTGGACGGGAACCTGAAACATTTTGCCGGTATGATCAGGGATCAGCTGGGAAAGAAGGTATCCCAGGTGCCGGGAGCGGGGGCTGCCGGGGGACTGGGAGCCGGGTTGATGGCTTTTCTGGATGCTGATCTGATGAAGGGATTTGATATGATTGCCGAATCTGTGGGGCTGGAGGAGCGCATCAGGGAGGCTGACCTGGTCATTACCGGGGAAGGGAAGCTGGATGAACAGACACAGTTTGGAAAAACACCGTTCGGGGTGGCGCAGCTGGCCAAAAGGTATGGAAAACCTGTAATTGCTGTGGCCGGAACGGTAGATGAAGGAGCTCAGGTACTCTATAAAAAAGGTTTTGATGTGATCTTGCCCATTCAGGAGAAACCTTCTGATCTTGAGTATTCGCTCAGAAATGCAAAACAGATGTTACAGAGGACCGGGGAGCGGATAGCCCGGCTCATTACTATTTCCCGGTAATCACGTAAAGAGGATCAATCTGCTTTTTCCAGTGTTACATTTTCACCCTCCGGAATCCGGCCAAGTGCTTCCGGATCTGTACTTTTCAGTTTTCCAATTACGTTGACAGGACTGGCAGCCACTGGGGTGCCATCGGTACTCACCGGGGTGGCACCAAAGAAAATACAGAATGCCGGCATATTGGGCCAGTATGCCAGATCTCCCACCTCCACCTTGGCCCTGGCATTCTCCTCCAGGCCTGATTGCACTGTGATTCCAAAATAGATCTCTTCGCCCCATCGGCTCACATTTCTTTTGATGGGCAATGCTTCATAGATGGCCCGACCGGTAGGTGTATCATACAGTTCTGCCTCAATCTGGTAGGTTGCAAATCTGATATTAATCCTCATGGTATTTTAAATAAGCTTGGCTATTGCTACTTTTGCTTCACAATTTACGAATTAAAACGAAATCGGAATGTTTGTATTCAAATTTGGTGGTGCGTCGGTAAAAAGTGCAGAGGCGGTGAAAAACATCGTGGAGATCCTACATCGTTACCCTGAAGATGAAATTGTGGTGGTAGTATCCGCCATGGGAAAGACCACCAACGCCATGGAGAGAATCATCGATCACTATGCTCATCAGAGAAGTGAGCCGCTCAAGCAGGAGTATCAACAGTTAAAGGAGTACCACATTAATATTGTGAACGGACTCTTTGAAGAGCCAGGCCATCAGGTGCATGTGGATCTGGAGGAGTTGTTTACCGACCTGGCCGACCGTCTCACCAAAGATCCCACATTAAATTATGACTTCGACTATGATCAATTGATCTGTTATGGAGAGTTGCTCTCAACCACTATAATCAGTCATTTCCTGAACAGTGCTGGAATAGCCACCCGATGGATGGACATCCGGCGATCACTCAAAACCGATAATACCTGGCGAGAGGCAAGGATCGATTGGGAACTCTCTTCCCGTCTGGTGAATGATCACTTTGCTTTTAATGGGGAGCGGATACTGATCACCCAGGGTTTCCTGGCCTCTACTATCAACGACCAGCCCACCTCTCTTGGCAGGGAAGGATCTGATTATACGGCTGCCATACTGGCTCACATGATGAAGGCCGACGGTGTCACCATTTGGAAGGATGTTCCGGGCGTATTGAATGCCGATCCGAAATATTTTGACGATACTATTTTACTGGAGAAACTATCTTACCTGGATGCCATTGAACTGGCATACTTTGGGACCAGTGTGATCCACCCCAAAACCATCAAACCGCTGCAGAATAAGAACATCAACCTCTATGTGAAGTCGTTCATGGATCCCGATGCCCCGGGCACCCTGGTGGGGAACCACTCCTATGATGCACTGATCCCATCCTTTATTTTTAAAATGGACCAGGTACTTATCCGCACTTCACCTCTCGATTTTTCTTTCATCAATGAAAACAACCTGGAGGAGATCTTCGGTATCCTGAATACACATGGGTTGAAGATCAACCTGATGCAGAACTCGGCCATCAGCTTCAAGATGATCGTGAACAACGATAAAAGGAGACTGAGGCAGGTCATAGATGCACTGGAAGAGAAATACAAGGTTGCCTACCAGACAGGCCTGGAACTGGTTACCATCCGCTATTTCGATCAATCAACCATCGACCGGGTAATGATCAACAAGGAACTGATCCTGGAGCAGCGCGGGGTGCAAAACATCGAACTCCTGATCAGGGACATGGGTTAAAGGATCAAATGGGACTCTGATCAAGTGCCTGTGTAAATCAGGCAATTAGATTTTGTTTGAAGAACCCGTTCAAAAAAAACAACACAAATGTCAGCATTCACGAATAACCACAAGGTGCGGGTTGAAAAGCTCACAAATTACATCTTTGGTTTAATTGAAGGGAGAGACGGAACAGAATTATTAGCGAAATATCAAATTCTTAAAACATCTTTTCTTCCACTGGATGTTATCATAGCACTTGATAACGTCATGCAAGAGGAAAAGGATCTGGAAAAAATAAAAAAAGCGTCCAATAAGTTGTTCAATATCCTCTATAAAAACCTGGCAAGCCATAACAAATTCGTTGATCAAAAAACTCTGTTCATTGATAGTTTAATTAAAGATAACGCAGGCGTAAAAAAACAACTTTCAGGAGCCCGGCACTATATCAGGCAGATCAATAAAGCACCAACAGAAGAAGTAATTGAACAGCTGAAAAAGGACTTCGCTGAGTTACAGCGATTTACGGAACATTATACCGTGATGCAACACATAGTATTTCCGGAAATTGAGAAGTACACCAAGCATCATCGGTGCCTCACACTTATGTGGTCGTATCACGATGACATTATACGCAACGTAAGAAAGACGATTGATCTATTACACAACCCAACCTTCGACCTAGTACTTTTCAACCAAGTGAGCAGTAAAGTCTATTTTAATATCAGTACGATTATTTTCAGGGAAGAAAATGTGCTGTTTCCGATAATGTATGAATCATTTGACACTGCAACGTTTTCAAAAATGGAACAGCAGTTAAAAGATTTCAAACTGGCATTTGCTGACACATCATTTATTGAGGATAAACAGTTAAACAGATTATCTTATACTGAAAATGCAAAGAACAATGCTTTCATACTAAGCACCGGAGAATTAAACACAGAGCAGTTAGAGTTGATATTCAATAACCTGCCTGTTGATATTACTTATGTGGATGAAAATGATGAAGTAAAGTATTTTTCTACCCCCAGGCATCGTATTTTCCCGAGAACAACTGGAATTATAGGACGAAAGGTCCAGAACTGCCATCCTCATGAAAGTGTCCATGTTGTAAACGAAATTGTTGATGCTTTTAAAACCGGGAGGAAAGAGGAAGCTGCATTCTGGATTAAAATGGGCACCCAATATGTGCTGATTACATATTATGCCCTAAGGGATAAAATGGGTAGATACAAAGGAGTTCTCGAAGTTTCCCAGGAGATAACTGAAATCCAAAACATTAAAGGGGAGAGACGTTTGTTGGATTGGTGATCCGTTGAATATAACTACGCGATAGTCAGCTTATCACTCTTTGACCGGTTACCAGCCTGATCCACCGTTACCACCTGATAGGTTTGTCCCCTGGAATCATCTTTAAATCGGAAAGGCTCTTTGGTGGTCTGGGGTTGATGATTCACACTTCCCACCATTGATCCATCTCGTATGATCTCGTAATGTGACAACGGAGTGTCGGCTGCATAGGCAGTGTCCCAGGTAATCTCTATCTCATTCTTTCCTGCTATGAGGATGTTGTGGGGCGGAGTGAGACCTCTTTTGGATAGCTGGAAATAATTGGTCTCTCCGTTTTTCACTGTGCGGGTCATCTGTTCGATCTTTTGCCTCTCTTTATCGCTGAGACCGTCAGGAGCAATTTGTGAGGCATAATAGTTCTGAACCAACTGGCATTTCAGATGATTATCAGAGATCTGTCCGATCCCGATAATGGCCGTATGGATGCCTGGGGTGGTTAGCGCATATTCCACCAGGGGTTTGCTTGGCAGCTCTTTGGTCCCCACCGACCTGACCACACCGTTTGAATCCCTGGTCCAGTTTGCATACTTGGAATACATGGCTCCGTCGGCAAACACTTTCATGGCAATGATCCCCAAATTCCTGGCCTGTGCCACCGGGATAACATTATGCTGATGATTCAGGTACAATTTGTCATTGGAATTGATGGCCACCAGCATGGCATCCAGGATTTCGAACCGATCCCTCTGGATCATATCGATCATGACAGGTGAGTTGATATGGCCGGAGAATCCGATATGCCTGATCAGCTTCTCCTTGTTGGGATTCAATCCGGTGATGTTGGTTCCATCCCTGTAATCCTTCAGTGCGATCAAGGCTCCAAAGTTCTCCTCGCTGTTCAACGGGGTCTCCAGCCCTTTATACATCACATTCACCTCCTCTAAAGTATTCAGGTTGTGACACATGATCATATTTACATAGGATCCCCGGGGATAGTTCCCTTTTCCATCCCCGAACATCAGGGAGAGCGACCATTTCAGGTCATCGATGGCACCACCGCCATGATCCCGTTGGGTCCAGTTATTCACTCCCTCTACCTCCGGGAATTCTGGCTTTCCCCACCTGATATGTGTCTTGGTGGTGAGGAAGATCGACTCACGAAGCTTCATATCGTAACCGGGCTCACCAGGTATCAGGTTCAGCTTCCTGAAGGCCTTGCCAAAGTTTAACTGGCTATCCGCATACAGGTTGGATGTATCGAAGTAATTCACACCCATTTTAAAGGCTTTCAGAATAATAGGAACCGGGTCCACATCCTCCGGGGTCCACTGCAAAGAGGCTTGTCCCCCCAGACCCAGGGTAGTGACCTCAAATCCAATCTTCCCGAAAGTTCTTGTCATGGGAGCCGGAAGTTGATCCAATCCAAAACGGAATCCGGGCAAAACAGTAAGTCCGGCAGCCGCAGCTGCAGATAACTTTACAAACTCTCTTCTTGAAACGGTATGTGAGCTCATAGTAACTTATTTACATGTTGGACGTCTTACAATAGTGCTAACAAGATAGCAAATATGGAAATAGAAACATGTGTCCACATCCGCACACCTCTGTACGGAATCGTTCAGTTCACCCCATCACATTTCTCGTCTAATCATCATATAAACAGCAGGTTGCGATGTGTGGCACAATATCTGATAAATATTGACAAACCTTGATGACATGTGGAAGAATTTTTTTAGAGTGACCATTCGGAGTATCAGCAAGAACAAAGTGTTCAATGTGATCAACATTTCGGGATTGGCCATCGGACTGGCCAGTGCCATATTCATTATATTATACATCATCAGTGAGACCAGCTATGACCGCTTTCATCAACGTTCGGCCGATATTTACCGCTTGTACCTTGAGGGTAAGATGGCAGGAGAGGAATTTAAGGGAGCCTGGAACAGCCCCATATTCGGTCCCACTTTTCATGAGGAGGTTCCTGATATTGAAAATTTCTGCCGGTTCGATTTTGCCAATAACCGGCTGATGTGGACCGATCCGGCCAATAAATACCTTGAGGATCATATCATGTACTCCGATTCTACCTTTTTTGAGGTGTTCACCATCAACCTGCTGCATGGAGATCCTTCTACCTGCCTGGATGAACCAAATACCATTCTGATCTCAGCATCCAAACTGGATCAGTATTTTCCCGAAGGAGATCCCATTGGCAAATCCATTGCCATGAACAATGATTCCACCCTTTATCGGGTGACCGGCGTGGTGGAGGATGCACCGAGGACCTCCCATTTCCATTACGATTTCATCTGTTCCTATTCCACCTATGAGTCGAGCCGGAGGACCACCTGGTTCAACAACCATATGCAAACCTATATCCTGGTCCGTCCAGGCACCGATCAGGATCAACTGGATGATAAGATCAACGCTTCGTTACTGGAGAACATCCGGCCTGAACTGGAGCAGTTCATGGGGATTTCACCGGAAGAATTCACGGAAGCCGGTGGTAAATACGGGGTGTTTGCCCAACCTCTGCTTAAGATACACCTGGATACCGAGATTGAGGTTCCCAGCGACATAGGTTTCCGGCCCATAGGAAACCGGACTTACCTGATCATATTCGGAGTCATTGCATTTTTTGTTCTGATTATCGCTTCCATCAACTTCATGAACCTGAGTACGGCCAGGTCGCTGAGCAGGGCTAAAGAGGTGAGTTTGCGAAAAGTGGTGGGTTCGGATCGAAAACATCTGATCAGGCAATTCCTTTTTGAGAGTGTTTTCCTGAGTCTTCTCTCACTGGTCATTGCCATCGTGCTTGTCATGATCCTCCTGAATCCGTTCAATAACCTGGTGGGATTGAACCTGGAGTATTACGATCTTTTCAGGTGGTATATGATCCCGTCATGCATAATCCTGGCGATCCTGGTGGGATTGCTGAGCGGAAGTTATCCCTCGTTTGTACTGGCTTCTTTCAGGCCTATTTTTGCCCTGAAGGGGAATGGTACTTCGAAAAACGGGACAGGTTGGATGAGGAATGCATTGGTGATCCTCCAGTTCTCCATTTCCATCATTATTATTGCCGGAACCCTGGTGATCTACTGGCAATTCAGGTATATGACCAATAAAGATCTGGGATTTGATGAGGAGCAGCTGGTGGTGATAGAGCGCATCCATCCCCTGGGAGCGGGACATGAAATACAAACCTTTAAGGATGAACTCACGAACCATACCTCTGTTATCTCGGCCACCAACTCCACTGCCTATCTGGGTGCTCCCAATAACAACAACGCCTACGGGATAAAGGGCAGGCCTGTGGAAGAGATGGTGCTCTTCCATACCTTCTGGACCGATGAGGATTTCATGGAGACTTACCGTTTTGGCCTGGCCACTCCGGAGAGCAGGTACTTTTCTGAGGATTTTGCCACCGATTCGGCCGCCTGCCTGGTAAACGAGTCGGCTGTCAGAAAATACAATCTGGAGGATCCTTTAAATCAATATATCCAGTGGCCAAATGATAATGATGAGCAATCTGGTTTCACTGATCTGAAGATCATCGGTGTAATGAGCGACCACCACTTCCTCACCCTGAAACATGAGGTAGGTGCACAGATCGCCATTCTCAAACCGCAATCCTGGAACTGGTCCGGATATCTGACTGTAAGGTTGGCAGCAGGGAAGGAGAACATTGAAGCAGGATTGAAACATATGGATGAAAAATGGAAGGAGTTTACCGATGACCAGCCGTTTCAGTATTTTTTCCTGGATGACGAGCTGGACTCCTATTATGCTGAAGAAAAACGTACCGGTGCCGTAACCATGATCTTCTCCATCCTGGCCATTTTTATTGCTTCACTGGGACTGTTCGGTCTGACCTTATACAATTCCCAGAAGAGGATCCGGGAGATCGGGATCAGGAAGGTAATGGGTGCCACTGAATCGGACGTGATCCAGGTGATTACGAAAAGTGTGGCTTATGCGGTGGGAGTTTCCATCGTGATTGCCATGCCGGTGGCCTACTTTATGATGCAAGACTGGCTGAGGGATTTCCCCTATAATGTGGGATTCCAGCCCATACTATTTATATCGGCGGCCCTGCTGGCCATTATCATTGCCATGGTGACGGTCACCATCACCTCCCTGAAGGCGGCCCGTACCAATCCTGCTCTCGCGCTGCATTACGAATAAAAGCCAGCTAGTCATGTGGAAGAATTTCCTCAGGGTAACCGTCAGGAGCATCAACAAGAACAAGGTGTTCAATGTGATCAATATTTCGGGATTGGCCATCGGACTGGCCAGTGCCATACTTATTATCCTTTACATTACCAGCGAGACGAGTTATGACCGTTTCAATGAAAGATCGGAGGATATTTACAGGCTCTATATGGAAGCCAAGATGGCAGGATCGGAGATAAAAGGTGCCTGGAACTCCCCGGTCATGGGTCCTACATTTCATGAGGAGATCCCCGAAATTGAAAAATTCTGCAGGTTTGATTTTGCCAATAACCGCCTGATGTGGTCCAATCCAGAGAATAAGTTCCTGGAAGGGCATATCATGTACGCCGATTCTACCTTTTTCGAAGTATTTACCATTGATCTGCTGGAGGGAGATCCTTCAACCTGCCTGGATGAACCCAATACCATCCTGATATCAGAATCGAAACTGGATCAGTATTTTCCGGAAGGGAATCCCATTGGAAAGTCCATTGCCATGAATAATGACTCTACCCTTTATCGGGTGACCGGAGTTGTGCAGGATGCCCCACGAACCTCCCATTTCATGTATGATTTTATATGTTCCTATACCACAGATGAAAGAAGCAGGTCCACGTTCTGGTTCAGCAGCTGGATGCAAACCTACTTCCTTATCAGGCCCGGTACAGATCAATTAGCCCTGGAGGAAAAGATCAATGCATCACTGATAGAAAACATCAGGCCACAGCTGGAACAATTTATGGGGATTACACCAGAGGAATTTTTTGAGGCTGGAAGCCGATATGGTATGTTCCTCCAGCCTCTTTTGGATATTCATCTGGATAAGGAGATAAACGTCCCGGTTGACCTCGGCTTTCGCCCCATTGGAAACCGTACCTACCTGGTGATATTTGGTCTCATCGCTTTCTTCGTACTGGTGATAGCCTCCATCAATTTTATGAACCTGAGCACAGCCAGGTCACTGAGTCGCGCCAAAGAGGTGAGCTTGCGTAAGGTGGTGGGATCCGATCGCAAACAGCTGATCAGACAATTCCTTTTTGAAAGCGTTTTCCTGAGTTTTATTTCACTGGTGATCGCACTTATCCTGGTCATGGTCCTGTTGAACCCGTTTAACAACTTGGTGGGTTTGAACCTGGTATTTGGAGATATTTTCCGCTGGTATATGATCCCATCTTTCCTCCTTCTGGCCATCCTGGTGGGATTGCTCAGCGGCAGCTATCCCTCATTTGTACTTGCTTCGTTTAAACCCATATTTGCTCTGAAAGGCAACTCTGCTGTCAGGAATGGAACCACGGTTTTTAGAAATGTCCTGGTCATTATTCAGTTCTCCATATCGATGATCATTATTGCAGGTACACTGGTCATTTTCTGGCAGTTCAGGTACATGACCAACAAAGATCTGGGATTTGATAAGGAGCAGCTGGTGGTACTGGAAAGGATAGGTCCGCTGGGTAACCAGGTTCCGGTTTTTATGGATGAACTGATGGATCACACTTCCATTCTTACGGCCACCAACTCAGGAACTTACCTGGGAACGGTCCACAATAACAGCACATTTGGCATAAAAGGCAGACCCATCGAGGAAAGCCCCATGTTCTCTGTTTACAGTGCAGATGAGGATTTTATGGAGACCTACCGGTTTGAGCTGGCCACTCCCGAAAGCAGATTCTTATCCGAAGAGTTCAGCTCAGATTCATCGGCCTGCCTGGTTAACGAAGCCGCTGTGAAAAAGTATAACCTGGAAGATCCACTTAACCAAGTATTGCTGGCGCCCGACGAAGGTGGATTTAACAATGAGTTAAGGATCATAGGAGTGGTTAAGGACCACCATTTTTCCAGTTTGAAGCAGGAGATAGGAGCGCAGGTTATTGTCTTAAAAACCTGGGAATCAGGAGGATATATTACGGTAAGGTTGGCAGGCGGAAAAGAGAATATGGAAGCCGCATTGAAGCACATCGAAGAAAAATGGACAGCATTTGCCGATGATCAACCCCTGCAGTATTTCTTCCTCGATGAAGAGTTGGACACCTATTATGCAGAAGAGAAGCGTACAGGTGCCATTACCATGATCTTCTCCATTCTGGCCATTTTTATCGCCTCGCTGGGATTGTTCGGCCTTACGCTCTACAATTCCCAGAAGCGAATTCGGGAAATCGGAATACGCAAGGTACTTGGAGCCACTGAGAACAACATCATAGGAGTCATTTCAAAGAGTGTGATCTATTCAGTGGGAGTTTCCATCGTGATTGCCATGCCGGTGGCCTACTTTATGATGCAAGACTGGCTGAGGGATTTCCCCTATAATGTGGGATTCCAGCCCATACTATTTATATCGGCGGCCCTGCTGGCCATTATCATTGCCATGGTGACGGTCACCATCACCTCCCTGAAAGCGGCCCGTATCAATCCTGCTCTCGCGCTGCACTACGAATAGTCCCTGCACACAATTTTCGTCAGGATTTCAACAAACCTTCCCTGTTTGTTGTTTTATTTAGATACGTTCTAAATATCCTGATTATGAAAAACGTACTTCTCGGGGGAGTTGCCACCATTCTGATGATCTTACTTTCATGTTTCTTTTCCTGTGAGTATAATAGTGAGGAGGAGTTATACGGACTGGAGAACTGTGATACCACCGATGTTACATGGGAGGGTCAGATAAAAGCTATTCTCCAACAGAATTGTGTTGAGTGTCATAATGCTGAAAAGCATTACAATGAAGTGAGGCACGATACGTATGAAGAAGAGCTCAAGGTGGTGAATGACGGAAGACTGAATGGAGTGGTAAACCATCTCGCCGGGTATCCCCAAATGCCATATCAACGGCCTCAGTTGCCTGACTGTGAGCTGAATCTTATCAATGCCTGGATAGAAAAAGGAGCTCCCGAAAAATAATAGTCATGAACAGATTACTGCTTGTATTCTTCCTGATATTGTTACAAACGGCAGGTGTTATCTCAGCCCAGAACCTGGACTCGATCCTTGCGGAGCTGTCACCGGCAAATGAACCTGCATATACACTGAGTACCTTCAAGTCAACCCGGGTAGTGCTTGGCCAGTCGGTAGAGTTGCCTCCCAAAGAGGATCTGACCTTTATTATCTCTCACCGGTTTGGAAATATCCAGGGAGGATTTTACGATTTTTTCGGTCTCGACCAGGCTTACAACCGGCTTGGGCTGGAATATGGCATTGGGGAGGTGGCCGGTTTCTCCGTCGGACGGAACAGTTATGAGAAAACCTATGACGGGGCCCTTAAGATCAAGCTGTTGAGGCAACAGAAGGGAGTAAAAGATATCCCTGTTACGGTCACATGGTACAGCGGGATGTTTGTGAACACTCTGACATGGAGTGAACCTGACAGGGAGAACCTGTTCACTTCCCGGCTCGCCTTCGTGAACCAAGTAATGGTATCGCGCAAATTCAGTAAAAAGCTGTCTCTTCAGGTCACACCTTCCCATATTCACCGAAACCTGGTGGAACGAAATATTGACCAGAATGATGTATTTGCCATTGGTTTTAGCGGAAAATATCAATTTGCCAGAAAAATCTCGTTGAATGCAGAATACTTCTGGCTTGTACCGGGACAAACTGCAGATGACCGGATAAACAATTTCTCCCTGGGGTTTGATTTCGAGACCGGGGGCCATGTGTTCCAGCTCCATGCGACCAATGCGAGGGGGACCACCGAACAGGGATTTATTACAGAAACAACGGGTCGCTGGCTGGATGGTGACATTTTCTTGGGATTTAGTATTTATCGGATTTTCCCGTTAGATGAAAAACGTAAAAACATTTACTGAGGTGTACCTGACCATTAAACGGAGTGCTGCCATCATAGTAATTTCCTCGTTATTAATGGGGTTGCAGGAAAGCCCGTACATCTTTACGGCTAAGAATGGACGGATCTATTTTTTGTCGGATGCACCCCTTGAGATGATCAGCGCCACCTCCAATAGCGTTATAGGAGTCCTCAATATCAGAGACAGGAACTTCACACTGGCCGTTCCGGTAAAAACATTCGAGGGATTTAACAGTTCGTTACAAAACACTCATTTCAATGAGGATTACCTGGAGACACATCTTTACCCCATGGCCACATTTAAGGGAAAGATCATTGAGGAGATTGATCTGGGAGTTCCGGGACGATACAGGGTCAGGGCCAAAGGCAAACTCAATATCCATGATCAGGAGAATGACCGGATCATTCGCTGTGATGTGCGTGTGGAAAATGGCAGCATAAAGGTGAGTGCTAAGTTCACGGTTTTCCTGGATAACCATGATATCAAAATCCCCACCATTGTGAATCAGAAAATCGCACAGGAGATCCAGGTAGAGATAGATCTTGCATTGATTGCCTCAAACTAAACGACGGATGAAACAGGGATTTCTGAGTCTGATCATTGTTCTCTTTGGCTGCATCATGGAAGCCCAGACTCCTTTTCAGCGCAAACATACACTTTTCAGTGGCAAGGAAAACTACGATGTTGAGGTCATTCTGCAGGATGCTGCCGGGTTTATCTGGTTTGGCACAGATAGAGGACTCTTCAGGTTTGATGGAATAACTTATGAAGCATTTACTGTGTCCGATGGCCTGGCCGATGACAGGATATCATCCATCTGTGCCATTCATGAAGAGTTAATGTGGATCGGTCATAAGAATGGAAATATCTCCATTTACGATGGAAGCAGTTTTTCAGTGTTTCAGCCCGAGGAAGGAATGGGTAAGGTGGAGATTACGGATATCATTATGGGAAAAAACCGGATGATCTGGTTTTCTACGTTGGGAGAAGGGATCTACCGGTATGATGGAAGGCACATGGCCAATTTCAACATGGATGATGGGTTATCGGACGATTATGTATACGATATTGAGATTGATAATACGGGCAATCTCTGGCTGGCAACTGATTACGGATTCTGCCAGTACAACGGTCAATCCTTCCGGGGGATTTCCATGAAAGACGGATTGCCGGATAATATCATCAGGTCGTTACAATTTGATGGAGAGCGGATATGGCTGGGAACAGATGAGTCGGGTCTCTCTTCCTACGATCCTGTTGGGGGAGGATTGATCAATTATGGAAATTGGTCTTACGGACCTGTCACAGGGATCGTAAGAAGCCATGAGAATGAGATCTGGGCAGGCACCGAAAGAGAGGGGATGGTGAAGGTGGAGATCCGGGATGATTCCACAGCAATGTACCAGCAGCTCACAGAAGAGCATGGACTTATTTCCAACCTGGTACACGCCGTTGTCAAAGATTTTGAGGAGAATGTCTGGATAGGCGGACGAAGGGGAGTGGTCCAGATTCTGCCTCCGGTATTCGAATTCCTGGAGGCCAGGTCGGGGATGCCGTTTCAAACTGCATTCAGCCTTTTAAAAGATATTGGCGGTTCACTATGGGTATCCTCCGAGAAGGGTTTGTTTAAAGGAGTTCGGAACATGACAGGGCAGTGGGAATGGATCAGTATTTCAGATCATATGGGGATGCAGAATGTCAGTTTCATCTCCCTGTATGAAGATCCCCTGCATCGTATCTGGGCAGGGACCTACGGAAGGGGATTGTTTATTCTGCATCCCGAATCCCTGGAATACCAGGAATTGAATCGCATGAGTGGATTAAGCGATGAAAATGTGATCCATATCTCAGGTGACAGGGAGATGGTTTGGATCAGTACCCTCGGCGGGGGGATAAACCAGTTCGAATTGTCAACCTCGGAACTGCGGCATGTAAGCCATCCGGATATCGCTGAAAGTTATGTGTATGCCGCCCAGACAGACTATGGAGAGAGGGTATGGATTGCCGGATTGCTTGAATTTCCTTACTACATTACCCAGGATTCGATCCAACACTTTAAGGATACGTCGTTTGTCTTTCCGCCGCTCTATGGAATAGCTTGCGATTCCTTTAACGGGAACTGGTTTAATACGCTGGATCAGGGCGTTATCCGGATCAATGAAAACAAGGTAGAAACCTATGGGCCGGATGAGGGATTGGATCTTCAGGAGATCCAGTCCATCGTCTTTGACAAATTCAACAACCTGCTCATCTATGCAAATACGGGATTGCAAATCTACAATCCGGTTGATGGAAGGTCGATCCTGTTTGACGAAAACATGGGATTGGGATACCGCTATCCCCAACTCAATTCGGTATACCGGGATCGTGCTGAGCAGATCTGGTTTGGTACAGAGACTGGAATCATTAAGTATAACCCAGACTACCTGCATATTACAGACCAACAGCCCCGTCTTTTTCTGTCAACCATGAACCTGTTCGATACACCTGTTGACACCACACGGAGTACATATAGACACCGTAATAACAACTTTACCTTTGGATTTACCGGGTTCTGGTATAAAAATCCGGAGAAGCTGGTTTTCAGGTATCAGCTGGAGGGACATGATCCGGACTGGAACTATTATGAACGTAACAGGACCGTTGCTTATCCTAAACTTCATCCTGGCTACTATACTTTCAGGGCCGAGATCAGTGTGGATGGTCTCACCTGGTGCACTCCTGAGGAGGCTGCGTATTCTTTCAGGATTCTTCCTCCCGTTTGGAAAAGATGGTGGTTTATCCTGATTATGGTATGCCTGGTTGTTACAGGTATATGGGTCTACATCCGGATAAGGCTTGCAAATCTGGCCAGGGCCAAAGAAAGGCTGGAAAAAGAGGTAAAGAACAGAACAGAGCAGATAGTGAACAAAAATATGGAGCTGGAGGCTCAGAAAGAGGAAATTGCAACCCAGCGAGATTTTGCTGAAGAACAGCGGGATCAGATTGAGCTCCAGAAAGAGGAGATCCAATCCAGCATCCGGTATGCGTACAGAATACAAACAGCAGCCATGCCTCCGGAACCTTTTATATCTGAACTGCTGGAAGAGTACTTTATTTTTAACCGGCCCAGGGATATTGTGAGCGGCGACTTTTACTGGGCAGCCAGGACCGACATGTAATTTTTTCTGTGGCAGATTGTACCGGGCACGGTGTACCGGGCGCCTTTATGAGTATGCTCGGCATCAGTGCGCTCAATGACCTGGTCAAATCTCTGGTAACTATTTCTGCCTCCTGTATCCTGGATCAACTGGCCATCAGAATCCGGGAATCCCTGCATCAAACCGGTGAAGCGGAGGAATCCTCCAGTACCGATGGAATGGACCTGGCCCTTTGCGTTTATGATCCGGAGACCAGATTATTGCAGTATGCCGGGGCGTACAATCACCTCTATATGATAAACAATGGAGAGATGACTGTCATTAGAGCTGACAAGCAGGAAATTGTGAGCAAGTATTATGATCTGAAGCCCTATACCAACCACCGGGTGCAAATGAAGGCAGGTGACTGCATCTACCTCTTCAGTGACGGTTTCCCGGATCAATTCGGTGGGCCCGATTTTAAGAAATACAAGTATAAGAGATTCCGGGAATTCCTCCTCTCTATTCACCAGGAACCCATGGCGGAACAGAAACGTCTTTTGGCAGAGGAATTTGATCATTGGCGGAACTTGCACGAACAGGTAGACGATGTGCTGGTGATGGGCTTCAGGATATATTAACAGCAATTTAACAGGCTGCTGCAGAACTAAACCGACTATTTATCCTTAATAGGTAATAAGGTATATGCAAAAAACAGATTAATGATGACGAACATTTCTACAATGTGGGATCGGATTACGGGATTATTGATTATCATCCTGATGTTTGTGATTCCCATTCGGTCAGAAGGTCAGACTTCCCATGCAGTCGGTGTAACCAACTTTGTATTCTCCCCCGATACACTTGAGATCCATATTGGCGATACGGTGGTATGGACCAATACGGAGGGAACACATAATGTAAACGGGACGCAAACCGAATATCCCGACAATCCTGAATCGTTTGGCAATGAATTGGGTACCGGATGGGTTTTCAGCCACGTATTCTCCCTTACCGGGGTGTACAACTATCATTGTGATAATCATAAGGGTTCCGGGATGATCGGCACCATCACCGTTGTTGATGAAGTTACCGGGTGGAATTCTATTGAGAGAGATCCGTTATGGTCCATGTATCCAAATCCTGCAAACGATAAGCTACTGGTAGCAGCGAACGGAACCATCCATTCCATCATGATCTATAATGCAACGGGTGCCAAGGTATTTGAATATGATAATCCGGGGGTAGAAAGATGTGAAATATCGTTGGATGAATTCAGTTCCGGGCTCTACTTTGTGAAAGTGAATATTGACCATGAAGGGACTCAAATACGCCGTCTGGTAAAGAGATAGAGGCTGGTTATCAACCTTCATTACAACAAGGTACTATTCCTGAAGAATCCGGTGTTGAAAAACGGCCCTCTTTCGTAACTCGCCGACAACACTTGCATCCATCCAGTATATATCGGCACTGCCATTACCGGGGGAATCATGAAGAGCTTTTAACTTTTGATAGTTCCAGTCGGATGGTTCAATCTCCAGGGGGCGTGTGGCCATAAAGAAGAAAAACTGACCATCCGGGGAAACGTAGGGTGACCAACCTCTGGCATTATCCTGGTTGATTTCCTTTCCCATATTCATGGGCTCAGACCAATGATCGTCCTGGTCCCGGAACGCAATGTAGTAATCCACTCCGTCATAGCTATCCTCCATCCCTACGGCAGGGACTATGATATAACTTTCATCGGGAGAAACATATGCATTGAACCTGTTGGCTCCACAGTTCACCTGCCCGGGAAGTAATTCGGGCTCCTGAAAAGATCCATTCTCCCATCTGCTCCGATAGATTTGATTCAACTGGCTCCCTTTTTCATTTCGTGAGAAATAGAGTGTTCCATCCCGGGTCAGAGAGGGGAAGAACTCTCCTCCATCGGTATTGACAGGCTCGTTCAGATTGTGTGGGACTCCCCACCCGGCTTCTGTTCTGTCCACGTACCAGATATCCTGGTCACCCACAGGCTCATCGCCATCAGGCCGGTTGGAAAGGAAATAGAGCCTGGATCCATCGGTGGAAAGGGCCGGTTCAAAATCCATCACTCCGGGTCCGCCTGAGAAAGGAACTATCTCCGGGGGTAACCATTTTCCGTTCACCTCTTTAGAACAGAGAATGGTTGAATAGGCATAATTTCCCACAGATACACAAAAATAGATCTCTTTACCATCGGGGGATATAGCCATATCGCGGGTAAACATCCCGGAAGAGACTACACCAGGTGCAAATAGCCTGGGAATGGAGTCGGGAAGAGGCTGACCCAGATAGGGGCCTGCCAGATCGGGAAAACTGTCTTTTTCAACATCCTGATCCGCAGGAGCACAGCAGGACAGTACCGAGATAATGAGGACAATGGAGAAAGGTCGTAGAGCAGTAGATTTCATTTTTGAATAGGGTTTGAGGATCCGGTTTATATAAGGATGCAATTTAGCGTGAATACCCTACCCAATGATATATATTTAACCTTTCCCTTTGTTTTTACCTTTTCGCTTGCGAAATTGTGCAGTCAATATAAAAATCATTCGAATGAAACGAACATGAATGTTCTTCATTCTAAATTCACAAAATTTTAAACAGATGAAAAAGATCATTTCATTGCTCATGTTACCGATCCTCTCACTCTCACTTATAGCTCAGGAGATACAGGAGGATAAGGAAGCGATCCTGGAAACTATTGAAAAGGCCTATGTTCAGGGAATTAATAACGGGAAGGAGATTCAGAACATTGAGAAGGGATTCCATCCGGGTTTCAACCTGCTGGGGGTGGATCGAGACAATATGCTCACCAAATTCCCCATTTACACCTGGTATGAATATGTGCAGAAAAAGAGTGCTGCCGGAGAGAAGCCTGACGTGGTAACCACTGCCAAATACCCGATGGTAGATATAACGGGGAATGCAGCAGTAGTGAAAGTGGAGCTCTACCGGGAAGGAAAAATCATCTTCACCGATTATCTGTCGCTTTACAGATTTGAAGAGGGGTGGAGAATCGTGAGCAAGATCTATCATCGCATGTAGCTTCAAAGCCTGTCTTTGCCGCGAGTTGAGATTTTTTTTGATATCCAGGAATTAATGAAATATCTTGTGAGGCTTTCTATTATTGTATGTAACACGTTTTCTAACCCTAATTAACTTCCACTGCTCTTATGAAAAAAAGTCAGTTATTCACCATCCGGGTTGCATTGATTGTCGCGCTTGGAGGCTTCCTGATGGGTTTCGATGCGTCCGTCATTTCAGGAGTCGTTAAATTCATAGAACCTCAGTTTGACCTGACCAAGATCCAGCTAGGCTGGTCGGTAAGTAGCCTTACCCTGTTGGCCACGCTTTCCATGCTGGTTGCAGGTCCGATCAGTGACCGGGTCGGAAGAAGAACAGTGCTACGGTGGGCCGCAGTCCTTTTTTCCATTTCGGCTGTGGGTTCAGCGCTGGCTCCAAATTTTGCCATGCTGGTGATCGCCAGGATGATCGGAGGCATAGGGGTGGGTTCCTCCCTGATCATTGCCCCGGTCTTCATTGCAGAGATCTCCCCTCCGGATATGAGGGGACGGCTGGTCTCCTTCAATCAACTCAATATCGTATTGGGTATCTCGGTGGCTTTCTTTACCAATTACCTGATCGTCAAGTGGGGATCTTCGGAGGCTTCATGGGTAGCGTCTTTAGGTATTGGGAAATATAACTGGCGGTGGATGCTTGGACTGGAAACCCTGCCGGCCATACTCTATTTTGTCTCCCTCTTTTTCGTTCCCAGAAGTCCCAGGTGGCTCATGATGAAAAAGAAGTTTGATGAAGCATTGGCCATTATGAAAAAAGCCAATGATGAGGATACTGCGGTAAGGGAATTCGAGAACATTAAGCAAAGTATGCAAAGCGGCACCAAGGAGAAGAAGGTGCCACTGACGGAGTTATTTAAACCTGCATTGAGACTGGTCCTGATCATCGGATTGGGAGTAGCTGTGCTGCAGCAGATCACCGGTATTAATTCGGTGTTTTTCTATGCACCAATGATTTTTGAGCAATCGGGGATCGGCACAGACGCTGCATTTTCTCAGGCCATACTGGTGGGACTGACCAACCTTGCGTTCACCATAGTAGCCATTCTCTTTATCGACAGACTGGGAAGAAAAGCTTTGCTGGGAATTGGAATGGCCGGTATCGCTCTATTTATGTTCTTACTGGCCGCTGGGTTTAATTCGGCAACCTATCAACTGACAGCCGAAACCATTGAACAATTACCTGAACAACTGGATAAGGAAATGCTGTTTACCATTCAGGATCAACAATTTGACAGCGATGTTAAATACAAACAAAAGCTGAACGAGATTATGGATCCTACGGTGATTAAGGAATATGAATCAGAGCTGATCGCTGGAGCAATCAATAGTAATCCTTTAATGATCCTGATCGGGATCCTTGGTTTTGTGGCTGCCTTCGCCGTTTCCATAGGCCCGGTCATGTGGGTGCTTTTCTCCGAACTCTTCCCGAACTGGATCCGGGGACTGGCCATCTCCTTTGTGGGATTCATTAACTCGCTGGTTAGTTTCTCGGTCCAACTGGTATTCCCATGGGAACTGGCCACTCTGGGAACAGCGGGCACGTTTCTGATATACGGGATCTTCGGTGCACTGGGATTGGTATTTGTCCTTCTAATGGTTCCGGAAACCAAAGGAAAATCACTGGAAGAACTGGAAAAAATACTGGTAAGAAAATCTGACTAACCTGATAACCCTGAAGAAAATGACACACATAATGAACGTACGAACCTTAACAATGGGTCTCCTTACATCCCTGGTATTGATTTTGGGATCTTCATGCACCAGCAATAACGGTGAAGAGTCAGACGGGACTACAGTCAGGATAGAGGCAGAAGCATTCAGTGCCGGTAGCAGCGAAAAGATAGTGGTTGTCCCGGCTGACAGTTCAATGGCATTTGAAGTTTCCATTACCGTTCCGGGAAGGTATCAAGCCCAGGTTCACCTGGCCTCTGATTCAGATTCGGTAGTATCCTGCTGGATAGAAGACTACTACGATAACAAAGATGGCCGACAGTACAACATTACAGGCTCTATGGTGTATGATGGCTCAATCATGCAGAATGAATTCACCACCCTTCACAAAGATGGAAGTCCGCTCAATGCGGGAATCCATAAGATGAAGCTTCATGTAAACGGAGGGATTGCTGAAGTGGACTGGATCCAGTTTGATTTGCTAAAGAAGCACCAGATCACTCCTGAGGTACTCACACAGAATACTACAGGTGAGGATTGGGTAGTGGCCTGGTCCGATGAATTTGAAACGGATGGCCTGCCCGACACTGCAAAGTGGACCTATGACATTGGAAACTGGGGCTGGGGCAATAATGAACTTCAGTATTATACGGAAGGCAGGTCGGAAAATGCACGGATTGAGGATGGAAATCTGATTATTGAAGCGCATAAAGGGGACATGGGGGAGAAGTGGACCTCGGCCCGGTTAACCACCCGGGGTAAAACCAGCTTCATTTATGGAAGAATGGAGTTCCGGGCCAGGGTACCGGTGAACAGGGGCAATTGGGCTGCTGGCTGGACCCTGGGCGATGCCTATGTCGATGAACTTTCCTGGCCCTATTGCGGGGAGATCGATATCATGGAGAGCGTGGGATTTGAACTTGACGACGAGTCCGGGGATGGACTGGCGCACGCCTCCATTCACTGCGGAGCCTACTATTTTAAACTGAATAATCAACCTACCTCCATTACCCCGGTAAAAGATATGAATGAAGAGTACCATATCTATGCAGTGGAGTGGACCCCGGAATATATCAAAGGATTTGTGGATGAGGTGCATTATTTCACCTACGAGGATACCTCTGACACACTGACCTGGCCCTACAATGAACCTCAGAACCTCATACTAAACCTGGCCATGGGTGGTGGCTGGGGAGGAGCCCAGGGGATGGACGAAACGATGAGCTCTCAGCGGATAGTCATCGATTATGTAAGAGTGTATGAATTGCAATAGGGGAGGATTCACTTTACATGTTAATTGAATAAGATTGTACCATGAAGAGAAAGAGTGTGTATGTGGGTGATTATCCCATAAAAGTATCGAAGGAACATGTGCGGGGGGAATTTGTCAACCTGGATGGAGAGAGGTATTACAAGATATCTGATTATGATCAGATGCCCGACTTCTTTTTGAGTATTGTGAGTGCTTCAGATCACTGGTTGTTCATCTCCAGTAACGGTTCTCTATCAGCGGGGCGGAAAAATGCCGAGAGTGCCCTATTCCCCTACTATACTGAAGATAAGATCCATGATTTCCATGGCAAAACGGGTAGCAAAACCCTCATTCTGGCAAACCGGGCGGGAAAATGGAAGTTATGGGAGCCCTTTTCCAAAAACAGTTCACACTTATACCCCATCAGGCGAGACATTTATAAAAACCAGTTTGGCAATAAATTGATTTTCGAAGAGATCAATGAAGAGCTCTCCCTTCATTTCCGGTATGGATGGTATAACAGTGAAAAATATGGATTTATCAGAAATTCAACACTGATCAATACCGGATCAGATCCGGTTGAACTGGACGTTCTGGACGGACTGCTCAACATACTTCCCGGTGGAGTCGATAGTGGGATGCAAACCGGATTCAGCAGCTTGATGGATGCCTATAAACGAAGTGAACTGGTAAGGGAGGCAGGATTGGGGATCTTTCGGCTGAGTTCCATACCTGTCGATACGGCCGAACCCAGTGAATCTCTGAAAGTGAACACAGTCTGGTCAGAAGGACTGGACCATCCCAACATATTGCTTTCTAGCAAGCAGATAGATTGTTTTAGAGCAGGTGAACCTGTGGAAACTGAACAGGAGATCAAAGCTGAAAAAGGGGCCTATCTGGTGAATATGCAGTTTGATCTGAATCCGACATCTGAGAAATCTTGGAGTCTGGTGGCAGAGGTCAACCAGGATGGAGCAGAAGTGACTTCTTTACTTAAGATGCTCCATCAGGGTAATGATCTCAGAAAACTTTTAGAGGAAGATATTGACCAAAGTTTGGAAGAGCTCATGCGGATTGTGGCTTCTTCCGACGCCCTCCAGTCCACCCATGATGAGTTGTCCACATCGAGACATCTGACCAACGTGCTTTTTAACGTGATGCGGGGAGGCCTTTTTGAGGAGCAGTACACGATTCAGTCCTCCGATTTTGTTGCTTTTGTGGAGAATTCCAACTCTCACCTTACAGAAGAGGCGCGAATTTTACTGAAGAATTCCGGTGAGTATATCCAGTACCTGGATTTATTGAACCGGGTCAAAGCCCGGGGTCATCACGACCTGATCAGGATCTGTTATGAGTACCTGCCACTTTCATTCAGCCGCCGGCACGGCGATCCCAGCAGACCATGGAACAAATTTTCCATTGAGAGCAGGAAAGAGGACGGTAGCAGGAACCTGGATTACGAAGGAAACTGGCGTGATATCTTTCAGAACTGGGAAGCTTTAAGCCTCTCCTTTCCGGAGTATATCGAAGGGATGATCTGCAAGTTTGTCAATGCCTCCACTGTGGATGGATACAACCCATACCGGATCACCCGCGGAGGAATCGACTGGGAAGTACCAGATCCCTCCGATCCCTGGTCAAACATAGGCTATTGGGGAGACCACCAGATCATCTATCTGTTGAAGTTACTGGAGATTTCACACCACTTTCACCCAGGCAAACTGAAAGAGCTCCTGGCAGAAGAGATCTTCAGTTTTGCCAATATACCTTACCGGATTAAACCATATGGTGATCTTCTAAAGGATCCCCATGATACCATAGATTTTGATCAGGAACTGGATCAGGAGATCACAAACCGGGTGAAGAATGCAGGATCGGACGGCAAGTTGGTTTGGGATCCGGAGGGAAAGACCGTTCATGTGAACCTGGCTGAAAAACTGTTGGTGACTCTGCTTTCCAAATTGTCCAATTTCATCCCGGGTGCAGGGATCTGGATGAATACGCAACGGCCGGAGTGGAATGATGCAAACAATGCGTTGGTGGGGTATGGAGTATCGATGGTGACCACCTATTACCTGAGGGCATTTTTGAATTTTTGTTTTGAACTTTTCCGTGATATCGAAAAGGAATCCTACGTGATATCTGAAGAGGTGGTCAGTTTTCTGACGCACACCATCCAGGTGTTCCAGGAGCTCAGATTAGACGAGAAATCGGAGTGGTCCGGGCTCGACAGGAAAAAATGCATGGAGGCTTTGGGACAGCTCGGGAGTGATTTTCGCAGTTGCTTCTATGAAAATGGATTTTCGGGAAAGAAGGAGAGTGTGAAAAGAGAAACCCTCCTGGATCTCTTTCACATTGCCATGGATGCCATGGACCGGACTATTGCAGCCAACAAACGAGCCGATTCACTCTACCATGCGTATAACCTGATACAGCAGGAGAACGATGACCAGATCGGGCTTAGAAGGCTTTACGAGATGCTGGAAGGACAGGTGGCAGTGCTGGCTTCCGGCTATTTATCTGCCGGAGAAGCGGTGGAGCTACTGGATGCACTCAAACGAAGTGCCCTCTTCCGGGAGGATCAGTACAGTTATATTCTCTATCCCGACCGACGGTTACCCGCTTTCGTGGAGAAGAATGTCTTTGGTGCCGATATACTGGAACGATCCCAACTCCTGAAGAAACTGATTACCAAAGGCAATAGTCAGATTGTCCTCAGAAATGTGAATGGGGAATTCCATTTCAACGGGAGTTTCAGAAATGCCGGTATGCTGAAAGATGCACTGGAGGCTTTGCCGCAGGAGTATACAGAAATGGCAAAGAAAGAGGTACAAACTATCCTCGATATTTTCGAAGAGCTTTTCGATCATCAAAGTTTCACAGGCCGGTCAGGTACATTTTACGGATATGAGGGACTGGGGAGTATTTACTGGCATATGGTATCCAAACTGTTGCTGGCAGTGGGGGATACCTATTACCGGGCTTATGAAGCCGGGGTGAGTGATTCCGTACTCGGACGATTGGCAGAGCACTATTACGAGGTTCGTGCCGGAATTGGGCTGAATAAGGGACCTGACCTGTTTGGAGCGTTCCCCACCGATCCTTACTCACATACCCCAGGAGGCCGGGGTGCACAACAACCCGGAATGACCGGCCAGGTAAAAGAGGATATCATTGCCCGGTGGGAGGAACTGGGTGTGGTGGTCAGGGATGGAAAACTACAATTCAAACCAATCCTGCTAAGGAAGGAGGAGTTCCTCCAGGGTCCATCGGTTTTTCAGTACATCGATGTGAACGGGACAAAACAGTTCATCCCGCTTCAAGTGAACTCCCTGGCATTTACCTATTGCATGGTACCCATCATCTACCGGCGGTCAGAGCAAAGCAGAATCGTGATCAATTTGGAACCTGGCCCTCCCATTGAGATAGAAGGCGATACCATAGATGAGCAGCACACTGCTTCCATTTTCAGAAGGGAGGGTAAGATCTCCAGTCTGGAAGTGTGGCTCCAGCCCAGGTTGTAACTACTTATCCCGATTGATTTCTTCCAGTATCTGCCAAGCAAATAATTGCATTCGTGGAAGGTGGAAAGGCCCTTTCCAGAGATTTCCCTTTAATGATACGGACTGTCGTCCATCCCTGTGCAGATATCCGAACCACTCACCGAATTCGGGATCAGGAAAGTACCTGAAGGCCCAATCATGAATCATAGCGTGCCATTGTTCGTACTTCGAATCCCCTGTAAGCTGGTATGCCAGGAGTGTGGCAATGATGGTTTCATTATGAGGCCACCAGAATTTCATATCGTGCCAGTATTCCTGAACCGGAAGACCTTTGGCATCCCTGAAATAGAGGATACCCCCATATTCTTTATCCCATCCAATCTCCCACATCCAGTCCAGTATGGTGGTCCCTGTATGAATTAACTCGCTGTTGTTATTCCGGTACTTTGCTTCATTTAAAATGAACCAGGCAGCTTCAATAGCATGACCGGGACATAACAGCCTTCCATCAAAATGATCCTCAAATTGCCCGTTGATTCCCACACTTTCCAATACTGTATTAAATTCAGGTTTCATGAAATCGTTTCTGATCTCAGAAATTGAATCATCTATATACTTTGTATAGCTGGGGTCGTCCAGGTTTCTCCTTAATTCCTGCGCGGTGACTATGGCTATCATGGGATGAGTGAAACCTTTCATGGGTCTGTCGGAGGTATATTTCGGTACGGTGAGTCCGGGATCACTGAAATGTGCTATGACCAGATCGAATAACCTTCTTGCTTCAATGGCATAGCATTGTTCTCCGGTGGCCTTAAACACTGCTGCATAGGCAATGGCAGCAAATGTTTCGGTATACACATATCTTCTTTTCCTTATGGGTCGTCCGTCCCTGGTTACATGGAAGAACATGCGGCCATCAGAGTCAAATCCATGGCTGGATATGAAATCGATGCCGTGAATAGCTAAATCAAGCCATTCCTTTCGCTGTTCGACGCTATTGTATAAGGTGGCCAGCATCCAGGTGAATCTGCAGGTTTGCCACATGCCTTTATCCGTATCCAGCAAGCTGCCATCCCTGTCCACCGAAAACAGGAATCCCCCAAATTCCCTGTCAATGCTGTGTCTTAACCAGAAAGGCAGGGTGTCATTCAGCAAACCATCCCGGTAAATGCTAATGAATCGTTCAATTTTACCTGGTTCCATGGAAATTGACTCTCCTCGCAGCAGAGCTACGAGGAATCATCGATTAATTGTTTATTATTTTGTGCTCGCTAACCCCGCAGCAGAGCTACGGGGAATGCGCGAGCGTAATTCAATTGGTCCCTGCTGAGATTACCATTACATCTGTTTCTTCCAGGGTGAACCTGACGCTCAAGATATAGGGTTCCTCTCCTTTCTCCCAGTGACCATAGGTGGTGGTCACAAAAGTGCCGTCAGGTAATAACTCTACACCCGGGTATGTTGTATCCCATCCCTTTTTATTATCCTTGATCCTGATGCGATATTCACCCTCACTACCCCTGATCAGGCCCTCATAAGTTCCAACCCAGGCCACCCAATCTCCTTCAGTAGGACTTCCCAGCCCGGTTTCTGCTGCTATTTTGCTGTAATTGGATTCTCCTTTTTCCCTGGCTAATCCGACCAGTTCCTGATGATATTTACGCGGACTGAGATCCCTGAATACAACCAGAAGCCTGCCATCAGGAGCATATTTACACACATGCCTGTCACCTGTCAGTGCATTAGGTAGTGGCCTGGGGGAACTCCAGGTTTTCCCTTCATCGTTGGAGAAGATGATCTGTGAATTATCTCTTCGACTGTTTTCCCTCAGGAGCACTGCGAACTGTTTCCCATCAGGAGATCGAATTACACCTGGTTCACAAATATGTATTTCTCTTGAACGGTGAATTACTTCAGGATAAGACCACGTTAATCCTCCATCTTCTGAAACAGACTTGTAGAGTGTAAACATCCTGCTGTTATGGGATTCCTGGTCTTTCAGGTACTCCTTGCGGCCTTCCCTGGTAAAGAATCGTTTATCATCGTGAAAGAGGGTCATGTAGTGTCCCTTCCCGGTCCGGAGTGGGATCATGCAGCCCATTACAACGATTCCACCCCAGTCACCTACCTGTTCAAGTTCACTCCAACTATCTCCATCATCCTCGGAGATGGCCATACGGACTGGATAGAGGCCCGAAAACATCACAATCCGTTTCTTCCCGTATTTATCTTCTACCCGGAACAGGGTGGGGACTTCCTGAGAAGTTTGCCAGCTCTCAGGGGTTTCCATCCTGTCCGACCAGGTCAGACCGGCATCCAGACTTTTCTTATATACAATGGCTCCCCTTCCATGTCCTTTTGGGTAAACGGTGAGGATGGTTTTATGATCTTCCAGTAAAAGTGTGGTTGGGTGGCCCAGGTATTGTCCTGGCTCCCTATCCACCACTACCTGTCGTGACAGATCCTGATCCAGATCAACCACAGGGATAGTTAAATAAGGTCCAGGTTTAGTTGGAGGATCGCCTTTCTTCACCCAATCTGGGGTGAATGAGACAAATGCAATCTTTCTGTAACGCTCAGTTTCATATAACAATCCAATGTTGCCATCAGAAAGCCGGGTCAGGCAGGAATAAGCATAATTTCCGGGAACCATTTCCCTGGACCAGGTCCACGTTTTTCCCTCATCGGAGCTGATCCTGACGGTTCCTTTGCTCCGCCCATACTTATTTGCAGGTGAAGCCTGGATCAGCAGACTTTCTCCTGCCTCAGGCCAGCTGTAACGAAGCAGAGCACCCTGACAGGCGGTACCGGGTAATCCAAAATCCAGCCTCATATTGTCCCATGTTATGCCTCCATCTCTGCTGGTAGAATACTTCCTGTACTTTCCTCCCTGATTTCTTGCAATAAAAAGAATGGATCCGTCAGAAAGCTCAACCACCTGGGCTTCATTGCCAAAACCGATGTGATCCCTGTGAGGGATTTCATTACTGAGGTGCCATGTAGCTCCATGGTCGTCACTCCAGGCCACACTATTCTGCCAATCACGGCTGCCGTTACTCAACCTGCGCGTTTCATAGAGCGGAACAATAATACGTCCTTTATAGGTACCCCTCTGAAGCTGTATGGCCCTCCCCGGACTCCCAACAGAGATCTTGCCTGAGGGCCTGATCATTTTGGTAATCTCTCTTGGAATACTCCATGTTTCACCCTCATCATCACTATAGATTAGATATGAACGGGTATTTCTTGGCCCGTCATAACCTTCATCTGCCATTTGTATCCAGCCACTGTTTCTGGCATGAATGCCATAAGGGTACTTCTGGTAGATCAGAAGTACCCTGTCATTATCCAGAACTACTGCGCACGGATCATTTAAGGAATTTTTGCCATCCTCAGCGATGATCTGTTGTTCCATCCAGGACTTGCCATTGTCTCGACTTCGGCGCAGCACTATGTCATTCTGGGCATGATCGTGCAATCCCACCCTTCTCTCGGCAAAGGCAAGCAACAACCCAGACTGTGTGGTTACCAGGGCTGGTATCCGGTAGCCATAGGAGGGTTCTGACGTTTCATCAAAACTAAAAATCTCAACGGGTTTCAATCCCTCGTCATTTTGGGCATTCAGAACATGTACCCAAATGAGTATGAAACACGCGATGGTAATACTACTTTTTGACATGAGGTTCAGTTTTTTCTTTGAATAGCCACTACCGTGTATGGTAACAAAGCTCTGACTTCAGAATTTCCGGAATATATTACTCCTCCACTCCAAACTTAAAGATGGTCTGGGTCACATATTTATCTCCGGGCTGTAAAATGGTATTTGGAAAATTGGGTTGATTGGGTGAATCTGGAAAGTGCTGGGTTTCCAGGCATAATCCAGAATTCTTGACAAAGGTGATATCGCCCGATGTGAGTGATCCATCCAGAAAATTACCGGTATAGAATTGCATGCCGGGCTCAGTGGTAATCACCTCTAAAAATCGACCACTCTTCGGATCCATTAATTTGGCAGCGAGCACTTTCTCTTCTGAAGAGCGATCCAACACAAAATTATGATCGTACCCAACAGGATTGCCACCCACCTCATCGAACCTGGATCCGATAACAGCAGGTTTTCTGAAATCAAACGGCGTGCCTTCCACATTGACGATTTCGCCGGAAGGGATCAACTGCTCATTGGGTGGAGTGTATTTAGAGGCATTGATATATAATATATGATCCAGTATGGTCCCTTCCCCTGCCAGATTGAAATAGGTATGGTTAGTCAGATTCACCGGAGTGGGTTTGTCTGTCTCTGCCTCATAGGTAATAAAAAGCTGGTCTATAAGCAGTTCATAAGTGACCACTGTGGTAAGAGTTCCTGGATATCCTTCTTCCCCATCGGGACTTACGTATGTCAGTTCAAGGGCTGCACGTTCATCGCAGGAGATGACCTTGGCATCCCATAGTACATCGTCAAAGCCCACGATCCCGCCATGAAGGGTATTGACCCCATTATTGGCATTCAGCTGATAGGTAACTCCATCGAGGGTAAACTGTGCATTGGCAATCCGGTTGCCATATCGCCCTATCAGAGCACCGAAATTGGGGTGGCCTGCCAGGTACTGCTCCAGGTTATCGAATCCCAGTGCAATGTTACCCGATTTCCCATTTTTATCGGGAGTATGTATTTCTGTTATTATCCCACCATAGTTGGTGATCTTTATTACGATATCTTTCTCATTCTTCATCGTATAAAGCATGACTGAATCACCATCAGGCATAAACCCGAAAAAGGATTGTTCCACTTTGCACTTGGGACTCTTTTGTTCGGTTGATTTATCGCCTTGTCGGCCCGATTTACATCCTGCGATAAGAAGAACCAGCCCGATCATAATTAGGGTGGCCACATTGATCAGGCGGTTAGAAATTAGATATGTTATTTTCATAAGTTATAGTATTATGATTAATTAGCTGCATTTTCTGAATATCTGACACACCATCTCCCATAACCCATCACTCATCACCCATCACCCATCACAACGAACTCCAGCCTTTCCCCTCTAACCATTTCATTAAACAATCCATTCATGTAGACCAGCTTCCCATTTATCCAGGTATGTGTCACTTTAGAATGAAATACCTGACCTTCGAAGGGAGACCAACCACATTTATAGTAAATATTCTTGTGTGCCACTTTCCACTCCTGATCCATATCCACCAGTACCAGATCGGCTTTATAACCAGGTTCTATAAATCCTCTCTCCCTGATCCCAAATAATCTGGCAGGGGCATGGCACATCTTCTCCACCACCTTCTCCAGACTTATTTTATTCCGGTGTACTAATTCAAGCATGGCAGTAAGGGCATGCTGTACCAGGGGTCCACCCGAGGGGGATGAAAAATACTTACTCTGTTTCTCTTCAATGGTATGGGGAGCATGATCTGTAGCAATTACATCCAGCTTATCGTTTAATAATCCGGCCAGTAGGGAGTCTCTGTCATGCTTGGTCTTTATTGCCGGATTCCACTTGATCAGTGTACCTTTCTTTTTATAATCCTCCTCATGAAACCAGAGGTGATGAACACATACCTCGCCGGTTATCCTTTTTTTCATGAAATCGGTGCCCTGACTGAAAAGCTCTAATTCCCTGGCTGTTGAGATATGTAACACGTGTAAACGGGCATTGTGTTTTTTAGCCAGTTCGACAGCAAGGGAGCTAGAAAGATAGCAAGCTTCCGCACTACGGATAACGGGATGAAGGTGGACCGGAATCTCCTCGCCCAACCTTGTCCGAACCTCTTCTGTATTCTTCCTGATGGTAGCCTCGTCTTCACAATGTGTAGCAATCAGGGTAGGAGATTCAGCAAAGATCCTTTCCAGAGATTTTCGGTTATCCACCAGCATATTTCCGGTGGAAGATCCCATAAAAACTTTTACCCCGCAGTTAAAGAGAGGATCCAGTTGTTTGATCTCTTTTATGTTATCATTGGTCGCACCCAGGTAAAAAGAGTAGTTGGCCATAGACACCTCTGCAGCTCGATCATACTTCTTTTCCAATTCATCGATAGTGATGGCCTGAGGCTTGGTATTGGGCATCTCCATATAAGAAGTAACTCCTCCTGCCACTGCAGCTTTTGACTCCGTGGCAATCTCGGCTTTATGGGTTAGTCCGGGTTCCCGGAAATGCACCTGGTCGTCGATCACGCCGGGAATCAGGTACTTACCTTCCGCATTTACCACCTCCAACTGATCTTGTTCAACCCCAGGTTCCCCTTCAGCTACAGCCCGGATGACCCCTCCACGAACTAATACGAATCCATGAGTGATGATCCCGGTGTTTACAATCTTGGCATTTTTTATCAGGTAATTATCCATCTATTCTGACTTTTTCATTTTACTTTGAACTCATCACCCATCACTGATCACCGATCACCTTGCAAACGCTCAGCGTTTGTAATTCCTGAACCAGCTTCCCACTTTCAACCGGATGACCCCGAAAATAGCTTCGCTCACAATCTTCCCGCTCATTTTTGAGGTGCCTTCCCGCCTGTCGGTAAAAATTATGGGAAGTTCCATCACTTTAAATCCATATTTCCAGGCTTTAAACTTCATTTCGATCTGGAAAGCGTATCCTTTGAATCGGATACGGTCCAACTCTATAGTCTCTAACACTTCGCTGCGGTAGCAGACAAATCCGGCAGTAGCATCCCTCACATTCATCCGGGTGATTAATCTCACATAGACCGACGCAAAATAGGAGATCAGTACCCGGCTCATGGGCCAGTTGATCACATTAACCCCTGATATATAGCGTGATCCGATTGCTACATCAGCCTGGTCATGATTACAAGCAAGGAACAGTCGGGGCAGATCATTGGGATCATGAGAGAGATCTGCGTCCATTTCGCATATATAATGATATCCCCTTTCAAGAGCCCAATGGAATCCCTTGATATAGGCTGTTCCTAATCCCAATTTTCCCGGCCGTTCCAGCAAATGCAAGCGATCCTTATGGGAGGACTGTAACTCTTTCACACGACTACCGGTTCCGTCCGGGGAACTATCATCTACAATCAGTAGTTCAACATCGATAGGAAGGTTAAGGACAGCGTTCACAATGGTGTCGATGTTCTCTATCTCATTATATGTGGGTATGATGACCAGGCGTTCACTCATAAGGCAATTGTCGAAAGCAACAAAATTACACCATTTTTTTTAAGATTTTGTTAGGCAGGTTAAAGGAAAGGCCTATATTTGCAGCCCATTTGCAAAAATGGAGTTCTTTTAAGGCTGTTCTCTAAATTCCATAGAATCAATGAAGTGGAAAATAATCGAAAAAAATACGAAAAAAGATTTGGAGAATCGAAATTAAAGCTCTTATCTTTGCATCCGCTTTTGAGAAGCAGAGTTCATAAAGAGAGTGAAATTGTGCAGAAAGATATTGCGATGAAGCGATAAAGTTCGTATCTTTGTCGTCCGCAAAAACACTAGTAATAGTTCTTTGAAAATATTGAAGTAAGAATTAGGTAAAGAAGTCACCTGAAATTCCAAATGAATTTGAGGAGTGAAGAATCTTGAGCAAATTAAATTTTTTCTACAATGAAGAGTTTGATCCTGGCTCAGGATGAACGCTAGCGGCAGGCCTAACACATGCAAGTCGAGGGGTAACGATGGCTTCGGCCAGGCGACGACCGGCGCACGGGTGAGTATCGCGTTTGTAACCTACCTCTAACTGGAGCATAGCCCGAAGAAATTCGGATTAATACTCCATAATACTATGATCTGGCATCTTTTTATAGTTAAAGCTCCGGCGGTTAAAGATGGGCATGCGTGACATTAGTTTGTTGGTGAGGTAAGAGCTCACCAAGACTACGATGTCTAGGGGGTCTGAGAGG
>CAZURA010000040.1:0-36354 GCA_964622985.1 uncultured Bacteroides sp.
ACAGAACCTTAATAGGTTGATATATAATCAATTACAAACTAGGAAACTTTAGTTAGAAAGAGTAAAAGTTAGAAAGTTAATAAGTGCTCAGTGCTCAGCGGTTGGGATCTTATTGTGATCTAAACGGTGGAGAATATAAAATAATCGTTGATAATAAAATAAAGACTATAATATAAAAGTTATAAGTTTGAAACTTATGTGCAGATAGAGTCGTACAACCAAGAATCTCAGGACACGGAAAATTGATCGCGTGATAAAACGTTTACCCATAAAATATTTCGTACTAGTTGTTTTTCTTGTACTCTTTACAACAACCGCATCAAGGGCCCAGGTGCACCGTGTAAGTGGTGGTTTATCTTTTGCTTCAGGTGTTGACTTCAACTACGGGGAAACCGGGAACCCGGGTCTTACCTTAAAAACATGGTGGGCACTGGACAAGCGCAGCCTGTTAAGTATTGTTCCATCCATCACTGTTTATAACCGTTACAGACTGGAGACAGGCTATTCCGTACTGACCAATTACATGTTTCATGGAGATTTGAATGCACAATATGCTTTCTTCGAGGAAGGCACTGTGAGATCCGTGGCATTTGGGGGAGGAAATTTCACTTACCTGGCTTCATTTTATGAGCCCCTTGTAGTGACAGGGAATGAAACGATTACAGATCAGACAAGCTATTCATTCGGCGCCAATGTAGGTGCCGGGCTGGAATTGCGTATGGCTCCCAAATGGGATTTTAACATTTCGGCTAAATATCTCTTCTCTAACTATTCTCAGTTCATCATTTCTGTACAGGGGGTATACTACTTTAAAAGCCGGAGAAGGGCATTCAGGAGATGATTTTTTTTTATCTTTAGTCAGCATTATTTAAGTATTAACCTGTTTCAGAAATAGATAAGACTTCATTATGGCTAGCTTAAGCTTTTTACTTGGAATGGTACCCAGTACCGAAAAGGTGGAAACAGCAGATGACCAGCTAAGGGCTGATTTTCAGGCGTATAAAGATTATGAAAGTTCAGAGGAGTTGAAACATTACCTCAATTTGGAGAAGGAGGTAACATCCAGTGATTTCGCCCTGCGCAAAAAGAAGATATTAAAAGAGAAATACAAGGCTTCAGAGGCGTTCAGAAAAGAGGAACGCTATAACAGGTTGCAAAAACGCAATAAGGGCGATGAGAAATCTGAGGAGCTGAAACAGCTGGAAGAGTATATTCACTCTGAGGAGTTCAGCAGGCAAAAGCAATACCTGACCATGAAGCCAAATGAGCGGTATGAAACCACTTCTGAGTATCAGAAAGAGACCGAGTACCACACACTAAAGAAGTCAGAAAAGGTGATATGGTACTACAAAACAAAGAAGAAATATCCGTTCAAAGAAATTGAGAAATGGGCCCTGACTTTTGAGGAGAAATTTAATGGATCCGCACTCAACACCTCCAAATGGATGACCCGTTACTTCTGGGGAGATCAGACCATGGACAGCTCGTTTGTGCTGGAGGATGACAAGAGCTTTGTCACCGATGGAGATAATATTGAGTTTTATGACAATAAAGCGAGAATTGTCACCAAACCAGAAAATGCAGAAGGATTGGTATGGAGAACTGAGCAAGGCTTTGTACTGGAGGATTTTGATTATACCTCCGGTTTATTAAGCACAGCAAAAAGCTTCAAGCAGAAGTACGGCATCTTTAAAGCCAAAATTAAAATGGCAGGAGGTTCGGTGGCGCAGACCTTCTGGATGGTCGCAGACAGCGTGTTACCTCATATTGATGTGGCACGGTTTGAAAATGGGAAGCTCTATTACAATTTCTTCTGGGGAAAAGGTAAAACCCCTCACAAATCGATTTCGAAAACAGGAGGCACAAAATATGCCGATGAGTACTACATCTTCACCCTGGAATGGTCACCCAACAAACTGGTCTGGAAGATCAACGACAAGGTATTTAAAACTCAAACCTCGGGTGTGCCGCAGGAGGAGATGTATATTAACTTTTCGTCGAACCTCAAGAAAGATGCCTCCGAAGATGGTCTCCCCTCTGCCATGGAGATTGATTGGGTACGTGTGTATAAGTTGAAAGATAGGTAGTGCTCAGTGCGTAAGAGGTTTTTTTGCGTTATTGGGAGTTACTCCAAAAAGAATTAACCCTGTTCACTAGGCTGGACAGGGTTTTTATATGGACTTTTTCGTATTTTTCTACGATTGCATTGCTAATTTTTACATAAACAAATGAGATGATGAAATATTTCTTAACTGCTGTTTTGATGGCGTGTACGGTATGGGTGGCAGCTCAGGACCGGATTACAGGTGAAACCTTTGCTACCAGGTCAGAAGTGATCGCACAACATGGAATGGCCTGTACGAGTCAACCTCTGGCCACCCAGGTGGCTATCGATATCCTCAAAGCAGGTGGCAATGCAGTGGATGCTGCGATTGCAGCCAATGCGGTGTTGGGCCTGGTGGAACCAACAGGCAACGGCATTGGAGGTGATCTGTTTGCCATAGTGTGGGATGCAAAATCCCAAAAACTGTATGGACTGAATGCCAGTGGAAGATCTCCCAGGTCGCTTACTAAGGATTATTTCACAAAAAATGGGTATGAGAAGATCCCTGCCTATGGTCCGTTGCCGGTGTCTGTCCCCGGGTGTGTGGATGGGTGGTTTGAGCTGCATGGAAAGTTTGGATCCATCCCTGTGGATGAGATCCTTCGACCGGCGATCCAATACGCCAGGGAAGGATACCCTGTCACGGAGGTGATTGCCTATTACTGGGCGGGTGGAGCCAGAGCTCTGAGCCGGTTTCCCAACGTAAAGGAGGTATATATGCCTGGAGGTAAAGCTCCTGCCAAAGGAGAGATATTTAAAAATCCATACCTGGCAAATACCCTGGAAGCCATTGCAGCAGGTGGACGTGACGCTTTCTATAAAGGAGAGATTGCCAACACCATAAGTAAGTTCATGAAAGAGCAGGGAGGCTTCCTCTCCTATGAAGATCTGGCCAACCATTCTTCACAGTGGGTGGAGCCGGTAAGCACCAATTACCGCGGATATGACATCTGGGAACTGCCTCCCAATGGTCAGGGAATAGCTGCTTTACAGATTCTGAATATACTGGAGGGCTTTGATATTGCTTCCATGGGCTTTGGGAGCAGTGAATACATACATCATTTTGTGGAGGCCAAAAAGCTGGCTTTCGAAGACCGGGCAAAATATTATGCGGATCCGGACTTCAATGAGATCCCTGTGGATCAGTTAATCTCAAAAGAGTATGCAGCCCAACGACGGAATCTGATCCGTTCTGAAAGGGCTTCACGAAGTCTGGATGCCGGGAAGATTGAACAAGGCAATACCATATATATGACCGTGGCCGATCTTGAAGGAAATATGGTTTCTCTGATCCAAAGTAATTACCGGGGATTAGGATCGGGTATGTGCCCACCGGGTTTGGGATTCATACTCCAGGATCGGGGTGAACTGTTTACACTGGAGGAGGGGCACTTCAATGTGTATGCACCGGGTAAGAGACCTTTTCACACTATCATACCTGCCTTTATTACGAAAGATGGAAAGCCCTGGATGAGCTTTGGTGTGATGGGAGGCGCCATGCAACCCCAGGGTCATGCCCAGATTGTAGTGAATATGATCGATTTCGGAATGAATTTACAGGAAGCCGGAGATGCTCCGCGAATCAGGCATACTGGATCATCGCAGCCTACAGGAGAGGTCATGACCGACGGGGGAATCGTCTATCTGGAATCGGGCATATCTCAGGAAACGCTCCGTGATTTGGCTCGTCGTGGACATCAAGTTCAACACACTGTGGGAGGATATGGAGGATATCAGGCCATTCTCCGGGATGGCGAAAAAGGAGTCTATTTCGGAGCCTCCGAGTCGCGCAAAGATGGACAGGCGGCGGGGTATTAGTGCCGAGTACTTAGCACTCAGTACTAAAACGGCCAAAACCATGGAATTACCAGAAGGGAGATGATGAAGGCCATGATGTTGAGAGGAAGACCGATCTTCCAGTAATCACTGAATTTGTAGTTACCAATGCTCTGGACAATGAGATTGGTTTGGTATCCAATAGGTGTGGAGTAACTGGCCGATGCCGCAATACATATCGTGATAAAGAATGGTTTAGGATCGACACCTAACTGGGTGGCTGCGGCGTAGGCGATGGGAAAAGTGATCGCAGCGGCCGCATTGTTGGTGATGATCTCGGTGAAAATGTTGGTAATGATGAATATGGCGGCCATCACCCCCAGGGGTCCGTATCCTTTGGAAAGATTGATAGTGGTTCGGGCAATGAAATCAGCAGCACCCGAATTTTGTAGAGCCCGGCTGATACCAATTGCAGCTGCAATGGTAATCAGCACATCCCAGTTGATCGGTTTGGTATATTTTTTCGGGGTAAATATCCTCATCATGGCCATCAGCATCACGGTGATGGCTGCGAAAAAAAACATATCAAATTCATTCTTACCCTGCAAAGGAATATATCTTCCAATGGTAGCCCCTGTGATCATAAAAAAGACTAGCCCCATGGCGATCCACCTTCTCCTGCGATCCTTGGAATCGTCCATTTCACCAATTTCAGAAGCCATATAGAAGACCCTGGATTCACCCCAGTACCTGGTGAAATCATCAGTAGTAATAAGCATCAGGTTATCCCCTGCTTTCAGTTCGAGGTTCTCCAGGTTGGTGGTGATTCGCTCACCATTTCGGTGAACAGCCATGACGACCGCATTGTAGTGTCCGAAAAAGTCAAACTCTCCCAGAGTCTGCTGAATACCCGGGAAACGCGGAGCAAGTACCACTTCCACTTGCTTCAGCGATTTCTTTAGAAATTCGGGATCCACGCTATCCAGTACATTCAGTTTCACGCTTGAGGATTGGGTCAGGTATCCCACATCTTCAGAACTTCCGGCTACTATCAGCTTATCATCTTGTTCGAGCTTAAATGGCGAATTGGAGATGCGGATGTGTTTTCCATCCCTGATCACAGTTCGCACAGTGAATTCATTAAGTCCCGGGAGTCTTCTTTTCTCAATCTCCTTGCCCGGCAAATTGGAATTCTCGGGGAAGTAAAGATCAAAATAGTACTCCCTGGTATCGTTGGGAAAGCTGAACCTGGGAATCTTCTCCCCTGGTAGTAAACGGTTTGAGAAGAGGTTAATATAAATGAATCCGAAGAACATGATGAATAGACCCACTTTAGCCAGTTCAAACATGCTGATGCCTGCCATTCCCCTGTCGAGCATCATGCCGTGTACCAAAAGGTTGGTTGAGGTTCCGATCAGTGTACAGGTTCCGCCAAAGATTGTGGCATAGGAAAGGGGGATAAGGAATTTCTGGGAAGGAAGGCTAAGTTTATCGGCCCACTTCTTTAACATGGGGCCAAAAATGATCACCACCGGCGTGTTGTTAAGAAAGGAGGATATGGCCGATACCGGGATCATGATCTGCATGAGCAGCCTGGGAATGGGCTTTCGCTTTTTTGGGAGGATAATCGCTCCGACTTTATTCAGGACACCCGATTCCTTCACCCCTTCACTGACCAGAAAGAGCAGGGCTACCGTGATCATCCCTTTGTTGGAAAAGCCCGACAGGGCATCTTCGGCATTAATGATATCTGCCATCATGAATACCACAAGAGCGGAAAAGAGGATCAAGCCCGGTCGCAGCACCTCCTTCACCAGGACGATGATCATCAGTACAATAACCCCAATAGCTATATATCCAGAGATGGTCATGATTCATCCAAAATGTCTACCCAATCGGGTAGCTGCCGGATTGCAGGTTTTTTGCCATAGAAAACATCGTCCAATTTAATGGCCAGATGTCGGAATACCAAATTATTTTTAATTCCCCACCTGATTATGCGATGGAAAGAATTATTGGGATGACTCACAGTCCTGCATCTGCTATGAATCCTGCTGCGAGGAAGGTGGTAGGAAAATGAACCAGCGCCTCGTATGGGCAATAAGAGTATCAGAACGATTACTCCGAAGATGCAGAGTATAATAAGTCCCAACTCCATATATAGAGTGATAAGTGCTGCAATATACAAAGTATTTACAGACTAAAGTGTGGTGCTGAACAAGTTGATATTGTGGGGATTATTATAGCAGAATGCTAATAGCAATCCCAATAAGAGGTAATTCCAGCTATGGTTTCCGGATCAGCATCCTGTTTTTCGTACAAATTATCTCCGCAAACAGGCAGTGGAGTTCCTTCGGTCAAAATATTTCCATCAGCATCTTCAGTGATCCACACACAAGTACCACACTCTTCTAAAATATCGCAGGCCGGGATTACGCATAACGCAATCACGAAAGCAGCAGCGATTAAAAAATTTCTTTTTTTCATAGGTTGCTCATCGGTTCTCTGCAAAAATATAATTTGGGAGAAGGATATTCAATAGATTTGCCAATTAATTATCGAATTGTCCAATAAACATTGTAAGCTTATTACTAAATTCGAGCAAAGGACTCAACATTAGCCATGGCCCGTCGAAAAAACAGAGCACTTAGAATTGTAGGTTGGATCGTTGCTGGATTTCTATCCTTGATCTTGGTCATTACACTGGTATTTTATCTGGGCAGAGGGTGGATCATGGGCAGGGCTGTTACATACATCAATGACCAGCAACCCGGTGAGCTGAAGATGGATCAAATGAATTTGATCCCATTCATGCGATTTCCGGATGTGAGTCTACAGCTAAAGAATGTCAAATTCTTTGAATCGGAATACGGGGATAATGATCTGCCGCAAGAGCCTATCGTGGCGTTAGACGAAATTTTTGTGATCCTCGATGTGGTGGATCTTATTCGTGGTGAGATCCGGGTCTCGGAAGCCAGGTTCAGGGAGGGAATTTTCCGAATGGAAATATATGAAGATTCCATCAGTAATGTGGAACGCGCCCTTGGATTGAGATTTGGGGAAGATACGAATGAGGATACAACGGCCGCTGAGCCATCTTTGAAAGTAGACCTGGAGCGTATTGAGCTGGCTGACATTGATGTTACCATGTACGATAAAACCATGGATAATCGCATCAGTATTTTGGTCAATGAGCTGGAAAGCAGTTTCAGTTACTTTCCAGATGAAGTAAAAGCCGGAGTTAAACTAAATATTGATTTGAACTATCTTAAATACTTAACTTACAGGTCAGAAGCAAAAAGAAACCTGATTTTGAATAGCCGCATCATTATGGATCCGGTACAAAAACAGGTGGAGGTTGAGCCCAGCTCATTAAAGATTTCAGGACTGGAATTGGAGACCTGGGGGAGCTATGGATTTAAGCAAGAGCCTTATGTGGATCTGGCTTTCAGGGCCAGTAATGAAGGCTTGGAAGTACTGAATTACCTTTTCCGCGGAATACTGAATCTGGATGAAATTGAACAAATCGGTGAAGGCAGTATCTATCTCAACGGCAACATCACAGGCAGCCTGGAGGAACAATTACCTGTGATACATATGAACGGATTAGCCAATGAAATTGGCTTCCGGATAACATCGATTCAGAAGGATATCACCAATATCTCATTTGAGTTTTATGCCACCAATGGGAGTGAGCTTGATTTCAGCGAAGGCCTGATCCAGGTGGATAATTTTTCTGCTGAATTTCCTGAAGGTTCTATTAAAGGCAATATATCAGCTAAAAACATGATAGCACCTGAAGTAGAAATTGAACTTGATGGTGAAGTGGAGCTGGCAGGATTGGAGGAGGTGGTGAAGAGTGATATGCTGACGGATCTGAATGGTAAAATTACATTAGCAGGGGATATACAGGGAGTCATTGATAAGCGAAGCGGGGAATTCCTGAATGATGCGGGATCCCTTAAGGCAGCACTGGACAATGTGAGTTTTGTAGTGGTCCAGGATAGTGGATTGACGGATAGTGTGAATCATCTGAATGGGGATATTTTTCTTGAGGAGAATGTGATAGGGACAGATGGGCTTACATTGGAAGTCAACGGAAATGAGCTTGCTTTGGGAGCCAGAACGGAGAACCTGTTACTCTATCTGTTAGACTTTGACAGGGATCTTAAAGCAGAAATATCACTTTCCACAGATGTACTTGTCCCTGCTTCCTTAATCAGGGATAGTTCAGTAGCCAGTATGTTGGGAGAGGAGGTAAGGGGTCTCCATTTCAGTGCTGGCGCAATGATTGGGAAGAAGGAGCTGGATGCCTTCCTGAAGGATGATTCCATTCCTGAGATTCTCCTCTCATTGGATAGTTTTGGAGTACAACTTCCAGTATACGCCGATGTGTCGGACATGAATGCTTCTCTGACCTTTGGACCTGATAGTATTCAATTGCATCATCTGAACGGAACTATAGGTTCGAGCAGATTCGGTTTTTATGGGTTGGTTAGTAATCTCAGCGCTTTAGCAGACAACGATTCAGGGGAAGTGGTTTCAATTGATTATGCCATTGCCTCTGATCTGATGCTGGCCGGAGATTTCTTTACATTTGGTGAAGAATTTTTACTTCCGGAGATTTATAGCACTGAGTATCTGGAAGATTTTCGCCTTTCAGGTTCCCTCGATTTATCAGTAGATGGCTTGCAGCATGATAGCATACCACTCGATTTTGGGGTCGAAGTGGCTGAGCTGGGATGGAACTTCCGGTATTATCCGCTTGCATTTGACCAATTCTTAATTCAGATCAGGAAAAGAGGAGATGTCCTTTTTATCGATGATCTCCAGGGCAAGGTGGGGGAGAGTAACTTAAAGATGACTGCCACTCTGGGTAATATTTCCGATACGGCAGTGGAGAATATGTATGGGAGTATGGTGTTGAAATCGGATCTCCTGGATTTTAATGAGTTGTTAAATTACCAACTGCCGGATGAGTTGAAAGATACCCTTACCAATGATACTACTGAGGTACGCGAACCACCCAGGCTGGATCAAATCAATTATCCAGCATTTGATTTCACAGTGGATATTGGAGAGTTACGGTACGGGGAGTATATGATATATGGAATGAACGGGAAGCTTCGCTCTACCAAGGAGAAGATCTTCTATCTGGACCGGTTGGTTACTTCGGCCGAAAGCGGGGGGAACATGGAATTCAACGGTCAGCTCAACGTATCCAATCCCTGGCTATACACTTTTAGTGCTGAAGTGAATCTGAAAGATGTAAGTGTTCAGGACCTGGATATTGAGATGCAATCGGGAGAAGATACCTATACCCTGAAAGAGAATTTCGAAGGACGGGTGACTGCCGATGGTCTTGCGGAAGTCTTTATTACACCCGATTTGAAGGTGGATATGTCCACCACTACGGGGGTTTTCAATCTCAAGATCACCGACGGGGCATTAATTAACTTTACTCCCCTTCAGGCAGCAGCGAAATACCTGGATAATAAAGACCTGAATAACGTCAGGTTCGCTACTCTCCAGCAATTTGGTTTTACCCTGGTCGACTCAAGGCTGATCATACCTTTAATGAATGTGGAGTCCACTGCCGGTCAGTTGCTGATTGAAGGAGAACAGGGACTGGATAACAGTTACCTCTATCTTTTAAGGGTTCCTCCGAAGCTTGCTGTTGAGGCTGCTAAAAGTGTGTTGTCAAATACAGAAGACCAGGAGGAAGATCAGATTGAGAAGATGAAGAGGGGGAATTTCATTCAAATGACAGTGTGGAGCAACGGTGTGGAATCGGATTTTAAATTTGGCGACAGAAGGGATAAATATCAGTGATGAGGGAATTTCGTTTTGCATTGGGCTACATGCCACACCGGGTATGGGGAAATATACTGCAGGCACAACTACTTGAAAAGGAACCGGGAAAAGAGTTTTTCACCCCCCGGGAGTATATCCAAAATGATGAGTCAACCCAGGCATTTCAGCGATTGACCCCCATGCAACGGGAGGTGGTTCAGCTGATTGATGCTTATAGTGACCGCAATCTTCACAAGATCTTTTCTAAGAAGAGGACCGTTATGGAGTTCCTGGATCATGTGGATGAGGTTACTATACAAAATCATATTCGTCCCTTTATTGAAAAGCACCTGTTCAGAATACTGTTAATTGCCAGAGATAACAGACTCTCTCTTTTTGTAAAGGACAAAGGACATCGAAATGTTTTTCCTGAGGATTTCATTCGTATGGAGAAGCAGCCAGCTGAACCTGTATTCAGTTTCAAGTATGAAGAGAAGCTTGCCTATTCATTGAGCATCCTTCATGGAGATAACCGGCTGGTAATGGGTGACAATGTTGTGGAAATTGTAAGCAATCTGCCCTGTACGTTGATTCTTGAAGATACACTCTTTTTCATTAATGAAATTGATGGAAAGAAACTGAAACCCTTCAAGAATAAGGATCAAGTGATCATTCCAAAAGAAGTGGAGACAAAGTATTTCTCCTCTTTCGTTAAGAATACGCTGCGCGATTACAATACCATAACCGAAGGATTCACTGTGACAGAATTGAAACCGGACTTAACCGCTGAACTGGTACTTGAAGTGGGATTGAATGATCGCCCTGTTTGGATCCTGGTATTTCACTACAATGATCACGTGATTCATTCTGATAGCCATTTGCAACGGTTTGTTAACTATACCGGAAGTGAAGGATCACCCGGTTTTGAAAAGTTTCGGCGGGATTATGACTGGGAGGAGAGCCAGGTGGTATTTCTCAATGAGGCCGGACTCAGTTCAAAGGACCAGAAACACTTTCATTTAACCACAAAACCATATAAGGAGGGGGAAGGAAACCTGTTTGCTGCCATCAACTTCATGAATGATACCTGTACAGAATTGGCAGCTGCAGGATTCCGGTTTCGACACAGGTTACACAAGAACTATTTTTTGGATACCATAAATCTGGACATCGAATCGAAAGAGGTGGGAGACTGGTTTGATCTCTATATGGTAGTGAAGTTCGGGGATCACAGATTCCCTTTCCTGGCGTTGAAGGATCATATTCTTCAGGGAAACCGGGAATTTGAATTACCCGGAGGTGAGTGGGCGATTTTACCCGAAGAGTGGTTTGTACGCTACAGGTCCATTTTTGAGTTTGGAAAGTTGGTGGAGGATCACTTCAAAATTCACAAACAGCACTTCTCCATGATGGGAGGTCCCATGAGGGAATTTCATTCGGAAACGCTCTCTCGATTGGAGAAGCTCAACGAAATGGATCTGATACCTGATTCCATATTGCCTCTGGGATTGCATGCAGAGTTACGATCCTACCAGAAGGAAGGTTATCGATGGCTCTGTTTTCTTCAGCAAAATGGATTTGGTGGCTGTTTGGCTGATGACATGGGACTTGGAAAAACACTTCAGGCCATTGCAGTAATTCTAAAGTCTAAAGAGAATAGACCGGAGGGTGAGAAGAAACAGACCTCCCTTATTATCGTTCCGGCCTCCATACTGCATAACTGGAAGAGCGAATGCATGCGTTTTGCCCCGGGATTGAAAATTTATGGACATGTGGGGAATCAGCGGAACAAAGAGCTTACCAATTTCTCATATTATGACGTGGTGCTATCCACCTATCATACAGTTCGTCAGGATATCGAGCAGCTTTCCATGTTCCCGTTTCACTACATTATACTGGATGAGAGTCAGATGATTAAAAATCCTTCTTCCAAACTCTATCAGTCTATATTGGAATTGCATGCCGAGCACAGGATAGTGCTCTCGGGAACGCCCATTGAAAACTCCTTAACAGATCTGTGGTCTCAGATCAACTTTGTGAATCCCGGATTGCTGGGGACACTCAGTTTTTTTAAACGGAGCTTTGTGCAACCCATAGAAAAGCGAAATGATGAGGTGAGGGAAAAAAAATTGAAAGAGTTGATCAATCCGTTCATTCTCAGGCGTACCAAGCAGGAGGTGGCCAGGGAATTGCCTCCTGTGTATGAGCAGGTTAGGTATTGTAATATGACTGAAGGTCAACGAAGGTTATATGAGGAAGAGAAGTCATTGGCACGGAATCATATCCTGGAGAGCATGGAGGAAATGGGATTGGAGAAATCCTCCATGGTAGTACTCCAGGCACTTACCAGGTTAAGACAAATCGCAAATCATCCAGCCATGGTTGAGGATATGGATGGGATTGATTCGGGCAAATTCATAGAGGTGTACCGCGATATTGAAAGTGTGGTGGCAGAGGGGCACAAAGTACTGGTTTTCTCCTCTTTTGTCAAACACCTGGATCTTTTCAGATCGCAATTAGATAGAGACAGGTACAGGTATGCATACCTCACAGGATCACATAATCAGCGTCAGCGGGAAAAAGCTGTGAAAGAGTTTCAGAAGAGAGCGCAATGTCCTCTCTTTCTGATCTCACTTAAAGCGGGTGGAGTGGGATTGAATCTGACTGCAGCTGACTATGTGTTCATTCTGGATCCCTGGTGGAACCCAGCCGCCGAACTGCAGGCACTCAACAGGGCTCACCGCATTGGGCAGGAGAAGAATGTATTTGTATTCCGGTTCATCTCCAATGATACCATTGAGGAGAAGATACAACAGCTCCAGATACGGAAACGTGAACTTGCCGAAACCTTTGTGACTGCCAACAACCCCTTAAAGGAGTTGTCCGAAAAAGAACTACTGGAGCTATTCAGCTAGAGAAAGAGAGGTAAAAAAATCCGACCCATCAGGGTGGTCAGAACTTGTAAGCCAGAGTGATCAGTGCTCCACCCTGCAGGGGAGATATCCCAAACCGTAACGAGGTGTGAGATGCATTCTCCATGAGATGTGCAGTTTCGGCCCGGGAGAAGGCATAGGAAGTCATGGCAATAATACTGGCCGAACCCAGAATTCCACTGGAAATAGTGAGGGGAAGTGTGGCACCCCAGTCGGTCGTAAAACCATAAAATGCAAGAGAGGTGGGTATCAGAGAGATGGCATAGAGGGCCCAACCCAATTGTGCCCTGGGATTAGAGATCTCATGTAATATATCCACCGAGCGACCCCCTGCAAAGATCAGAGGGGGAGCAACCAGGATCATGGCCGAAGCAGGTATCCCGGCAATACCGGCATGCCATTCATTCACCACGGCAGAGATAAACATCAATCCTACCACAGATGGAGCTGTAATATGACCCATGGTAACTGCTTTATTTGACCAACCGGTAGATATGACTTTTTGTGTTGCTGTATCATTCTTGGGGAGTGTATCCTGTGGAAGGATTGTATTCTGATGGATCGCCCTTTCCTGCAACGCGTATATTTCCTGTAGTGACACCAGGTGATGTTGAGCGGTTGCGGGAATACAACCCACCCAAGCAGTAAACCAGATCAATAGGAGGAGAATAACCCTGCTGAAGGATCTCCATAGAGCATGGAAGAGTACCATGAACCTGAGCAGTTTTTATACAAGTTACGGAATTTTTACCTTTAGCTTATGCGTGAATGTCTGAAGAGAGAAGTGAGTTATCGCACCAGCCGGTCATCCGGGCCGGGCGGACAACATGTGAATAAGACCGAGACCAGGGTTGAGCTTCGCTGGAATCCCGGGGCATCCATCTGTTTGGACGATCAGAGCAAACAGATGGTGATAAGCAGACTCAAAAAAAAACTTACCGATGAAGGGGTGTTGGTCATGTCATGCGAGAAGCATCGATCACAGCATCGGAACAGGGAAGAGGTGACTGAACGCTTCTTTGTCCTGGTAATGGCTAGTATGATTGCCCCGAAGAAACGACTATCTACCAAGCCCACCCGTTCAAGTAGAGAGAAAAGGATCAAAAACAAGAAGCTTCGGGGTGAATTGAAACGCTCAAGAGGACGCCGGCCTGAGGAGTAACACTAAAAGAATTATTTGTTCCTTGAGGAGTAGTGCTGAAGCAACAATACTATTTATCCCCCTTTTTAAGATGCGCTAATGTGGTATTATTCAATATATTAATCATACCATCTCTCGTTTCTTGCCAGGTTTCATGCATGGCGCATGTATGATTGAAAGGGCACTTATTGAACCCCATGATACATGTTCCAAGGATATTCAACCCCTCTACTGAGTTCACGATTTCGGCCAGGGTGATCTCTTCGGGTGACTTATGAAGTATAAATCCACCATTACGTCCCTGAACACTGATTATAAATCCGCTTTTCGTTAAACTGGTGAGCAACTGCCTGAGATAGGGCCAGGGTATATCCAGTTTTTTGTGTATTTGTTTCGCTGAGAACTTCTCCTTCTCGTTTTCCGCTAAGAAGTTAAGGGTCGATAGGGCATAGGAAGTGGTTTTACTGAAATTCATTCTACTGTACCTCTTTCATTCGTTTTCGTAATATGATAGACTAATATAGCAATTATTAAAAGAAACTGGATTGAGCTCGTGATTTAATAGAGCAGAACCTTTTTATCTTTGCAGAGTCTCAGCTAAATCTCAATGAATCAAAGCGTGGAAATATCTGTAATTCTGCCATTCTATAATGCGGAGGAAACTCTGGAGAGGGCTGTTTTAAGCATTCAATTGCAGGACTATCGCGAATTCGAATGCATCATGGTGGATAACAATTCTTCCGATGGGAGTTTCGAAATTGCAAAGGAGTTTGAAAAGAAAGATCACCGCTTCAGGATTTGTAGCGAGTCCGATCAGGGTGTGGTGTTTGCTTCCAATAGAGGTGCACATGTGGCCAGGGGCAACTATCTGGCCAGAATGGATGCAGATGATCGGGCACATCCACATCGACTCAGACTTCAGAAGGAGTTTTTGGATCAGAACAGGGAGTATGGAGCCGTTTCGGGACTGGTCAACCATGTAGGTGATCCGTTTCAAACAGAGGGATTCAGAAGGTTTGTCCAATGGAGTAATTCGGTACAAACTTATGAGGAGATATTCAACCGCCGGTTTATCGAGGCCCCGATTGTTAATCCGACAGCCATGTGGAGAAGAAGCACCATGGAGAAACATGGCTTGTATCTCGAAGGGGACTTTCCTGAGGATTATGAGATGTGGTTACGCTGGCTGGACCAGGGAGTGAAAATCGCGAAGATTTCTCAAGTGGTGCTGGATTGGCACGATTCAGATGACAGACTGACCCGGACTCATCCCATATACAGTGATAAAGCCTTTTACCGTATCAAGAGTGAGTACCTGGCTAAATGGTTATCACGACATAATCCCTTTCATCCACTAGTAGCCATTTGGGGGGCCAGCAGGATCTCACGAAGGAGGGCACGCATACTTGAGCAACATGGCATTCGCATTCACAGTTATATCGATACCAAGCAGGGGCGTCAGATCGAGAAAGAGGTGATCTATTATAAGGATCTTCCTCCTGCTGGAGAATGTTTCGTTTTGACCTATATCAGGCAGATGGATAACCGGGAGAAGATACAGGAGTATCTGGAGAACAGGGGGTATAAAGAGGGAGTGAATTACCTGCTGGTATCGTGATTTCAGGTAAAAGGTATTTCGGATTACCGGTTGGCTGATCTTTTAACGGGGACCATACTTGTTTCCCGTATAGAGCGCATCAATCTCACACTCGTTCAGTCCTCGTTTGTAGATGATCACATCATCCAGATGACCCGAATAGTATCGGTGATCTGCGGCATCTCCCTGATAATACATCCCGAGTGACAATGGAGTGGAACAGTCCAGATTAGTTCCCTGAAAACCTGTATTATATTGATTTTCAAGCGCCCCGTCAATGTAGATATACCATATGCCTTCTCTGACCATTCCCAGGATATGGTGCCATTGGTTATCATCAATTCTGGAAGAGGAGGTCAAACGTATGTATTGACCCGAACCTATCCGTCCTGCCCAGAGAGCTAATCCGTCAAGGATTCCCAGGATGAATCCACCGTCCGACACAAAATCGTATTTTGATACCAAATGACTGTAAACTTCAGCCTGATCGGTCCTCATCCAGCATGATACGGTCACAGCAGATGAAATGGGCCCCAATTGTGTTCCGCAAACAATATGATCGTTCACCCCGTCGAAATAGTAGGCCTGATTCTCCTGACCCTCTCTGTCCACCGAGGGAATGGCACCTGTCACGGATCCGTGGTTACTATACCCTGAGATGTCATCTGCATGGTGAGAGAAGGGATAGTGGGCAATACGGTCACGAAGTAGATCCACATGCTGGGCAATCACCATACTCATGCAGGTTGAAATAGCCAGTAGTACACTCGCTATCACTTTCCTCCAGCATGTGCTTCTATATCCCATCACTCTCGTTTCAGATAAACAAATCCTTTGACTGCTTCATTCATGCCTGATGGGAACAGGTGGTACCAGTATGTATCAGATGGGAGTATCTTTCCCTCCAGATCAGTTCCTCCCCAATCCTGCTTGTAATCCAAACTCTCAAACACAATCCTCCCTAGCCTGTCATATACGATCAAACGGCTCCTTTCAGGCAAACCCCTTATCATAAATTGATCATTTGCTCCATCCCCGTTTGGGGTGAAAGTATTGGGGACCTTAAGCTCTCCGTAATCCAGTGGTGGTTCATCAATCTCTTCCAGGGTGATCAGATCCACGAGAAGATTCCCCATTCCCTCTGATGAATCTGAGGAGCCCACTTCCAATACAAGATAATCCATGACTACCTGTGGGTACAAGATTAAACTGTAGTGGTTCCACTCTGAGGAAGTGACGGTTTTCGATTCAGATAAAAGAACACCCTTTGTAGTGCCTGAATTACTTCCATATACCCGAAGGATTACCGGAGCTCTGTACGCTACGAAACCTTCCTCCCAACTGAAGTGACCCACATCATCTCTTGAAGCGAGATCGACCGTCAATTTGTAATAGCTCACCGCATTCAGAGGTTGCAACAAAAGAGTTGAAACCATCTCATTGGTATGAGGATGGAGATGATCTGCACCACGGATTACCAGTGTGAGGTACGTATTGCCGTCCGAAGCCGGATAAGGATCGCATGATAGGGGTTCTGTATCTGGTGTTGAGAACTCGTCCAGGGGTATCCATGATGGAGGTGATACCCCAATACCAGTCTCCCCCTCAAAAGAGGGATTCGAAAAGTACTGTCCGCTGGCTGCCATGCAAAGGCATCCAACCAATCCTGCGATCACACCATATGTTAAATAAACCCTCAACCTTTCAATCTTTCAATCTTCAACCCTAAGCCCTCAACCTTTCAATCTTCAAACTAACTAACTAACTTTCAATATTCCATCACCGATCACCCATCACCCGATCACCCATTTCAAAAACCTTCCGTTCGCCGCATTCCCAGATTCATTCCCAAATGAATGGCATGAGTCCCCATATGGTAGCGCACCACATTGGAGAGGTTAGCTTCGAAGGTATAGGCAAGATGAAAAACGCTGATCTTAATACCCAGGTGCATAGCCAATGCGTTGTACGACCGGAAGGAAATAGCCAGCCAATGATAATCTTGTATATAGCTCCTGATATGTAGATCATATTCTAACGTTTCATAATCGAGAAGCCTGGCATTCGCACTGATTTCCAGTCTGGGATTTCCCAGGGAACGGAAAAGATAGCCCCCATGGATGATAAAGTCCGGTTTTATACCAGAGCTGGGTTGTAATTTATTCTTTTGAGGTATCAGATGATGTGCGGCCACACCTCCAAAAAAACCCGGTGAATAGTAGTAGGCCCCCACATTGGCATTGTAGATCATGAATGATTCCCGTGTTAGGGTCAAGAGCGGATCATTCGGATAGGTAGTGTGAAAAATGGTTTCATCCACCATCTTTTGTTCCGTACTACCCGATAATCCCAGCGACAATCGTCCTCTTCCTACCACCAGGTGATAAGCATATGCCATATGGATACCCCGTTGCAGGTAAGGTCCATTACGGTCACTAAACAAAGAGAGGCCCAGTCCGATTCTTTCTCTGGACTTCAGATGGGTGGTATTAATTAGTTTCCTGGGATTATAGTAATCAAAATTTCCTATACGAATACTGGCACTGGCAAGCATGACTTGTGGTGATTGCGGAATACCCACCCATTGCTTCTGATAAGTCAGATTTACCTGGGGAAAGTACTCACTTCCTGTTATGGCAGGATTAAGAAGTCCCGGGTGCAGGAAATGATAACGGTACATCACATCATCCTGGGAGGCAACCTGCAGGGGTGAGATGATGACCAGAATGAGAAAACTGAATATGATTTTGCGCCATCCCATTAGAATTAAAAATCGTAATTTTATTTGACAATGTGACGGGTGTATGAGGTGAATCTTGAAAAATATTTAGATTGCATTGGTTCTTGCATATACTATAGATAAATAGGATCATTTCAGATGAAGAAACTTATTCTTGTTTTAACAGGTAGTATTCTGATGATACACCTGTTTGGTCAGGCTCCTGATTATTTTAATTATCAGGCAGTATTAAGAAATATTGATGGAACCCTCAAATCCAGTGAAGAGGTGACTTTGGGGATTGAGCTGCTGCAGGGTTCCGGGGAGGGTTCATCGGTATATTCAGAAGTCCATAATGTGCAGACCGATGAGAGGGGCATGGTTATGTTGAAGATCGGAGACGGCACCTTCTTTAATGAAATTGATTGGGAAAACGGACCCTATTTCATGAGCATCTCCGTAAACGGAGAATATATGGGAACCAGTCAGCTCCTGAGTGTGCCTTACGCATTGTACGCAAAAAGAGCGGGAACTGTGTATGATGATGATCCCGATCCCACCAATGAACTTCAGACTTTACACCTGAATAACAGAACACTGGGAATCAGCGATGGAAATTCCGTTGAGCTACCTGAAATACATACTCCCTGGCAGACCAATAACAATGGGGTCCACTACCAATACAATGTAGGCATTGGTTCTGGTACTATTTTACCGCTGTATCCCATTGATATCGTCAAGAACATTTCGGGAGGACAAGAGCATGTATTGATCAGGTTAAGGAATACCGATGAAAGTGGCAAGGCAGCTGCCAGTATAGCATTGGAAGCCTATGAGGATAAGATTGCGAAGACATTTTTCAGGTCAGAATTGATTCAGACTTCAATGGAATATGACCAGATACCTGATTTCCGGGGGATGAGTGCTATCCTTTCTGAAGGCAGTGGAATCTCTCTGGCATCCAAATCTGAAACAGGATCGCTGCGTTTCTATACGACCACCGTTCAGGATACGATTGTAGAACGGGCCAGATTCGATCCAGCTGGTAATTTGGGGATTGGGACACCTGTTCCTCAAGCAAAAGTACATGTGGATGAGGGGGATATTCTAATAGAAAATATCAATCGGGGAGTGATCATGCAATCCCCTAATGGGAAATTCTGGAGGATCACTGTTGGAGATAGTGGAGAGCTGATCAGTACAGAGATTTCCATTAAATAATTCGTTATATTAGGTACCGTTTACACCATACTCAACTTCACAAAACTGAACCCATGCAACGAAGATCATTTCTCAAAAGCAGCGCCATTGCCTCTGCGGCTTTGGTGTCTGGTGGATTGGCCAGGGCAACCACAAATTATGGCCCTAACTCATTTGTAGAGAAACACCAGTTTAAACTTAAATATGCACCCCATTTCGGAATGTTCAGACAGTCGGCCGGAGACGATCTGTTAGACCAGCTGCAGTTCATGGCTGATGCAGGATTCACTGCCCTGGAAGACAACGGTATGAAAGGACGCGGGATATCCATGCAGGAGAAAATCGCCAGCAAAATGGTGAATCTGGGAATGGAGATGGGGGTGTTCGTCGCCCACACCATATATTGGAGAGAGCCTAACCTAACCAGTGGGGATCAGGATAAGCAGGATGAATTCCTGAAAGAGATTAAAGAATCGGTTGATGTGGCCAAAAGAGTCAACGCTACTTGGATGACAGTGGTTCCTGGTCATGTGGATCTGCGTAAAGACATGGGGTACCAGACCCGGAATGTGATCGAAACACTGAAACGTGCCTGTGAAATCCTGGAACCTCATGGACTGATTATGGTGCTGGAGCCCCTTAATTTCTATAACCATCCCGGACTTTTCCTGAAAGAGATCCCTCAGGCTTATCAGGTTTGCCAGGCTGTCGGCAGCCCCTCATGTAAAATACTTGACGATCTGTACCATCAACAGATACAGGAAGGAAATTTGATCCCTAATATAGATATGGCCTGGGAAGAGATAGCGTACTTCCAGGTGGGAGATAATCCTGGAAGGAAGGAGCCCACTACCGGAGAGATCAATTATCTCAATGTCTTTAAACATATTCATGAAAAAGGATTTACGGGGATAGTAGGAATGGAACATGGCAACTCCATGAAAGGAAAAGAGGGGGAGTTGGCAGTCATTGAAGCTTATGCCAGCGTGGATCAGTTCTAGAAACTACCAGACACACTGGTTTCACCTGCCGTAGGATAAAAAGAGATCCGGGTTGTCCATACAGGTCAACCCGGATCATTAATTGAGGTAGTAGTTTGGTGAAGTTGTAGATTGGGCTCTATTCCGGAGTTGAGCCTGCTATCGGAATCACAGCTTTCAGGTCTACCGGTCCCATGGTCAACTCACTTTTGGGTCCCAGTTTCAGATCGGACCCCATCATCTCTTCCCAGGTCACTTTCCTTCCAGTGTAAGCTGATTCTCTACCCATGATGGCCGTCAGGTTGGATTTGGCCGTTTCTTCAGCTTCCACAATCTGATTTCCGGTACGAATGGCAGCCACCAGGTCTATATGCTCCTGTACATATGGACTGTTTTCTGTGGATTCATCATTCTCATCTACCGGTGCTTCATACTCATAAAGAACAGTGCCGTCAGTATCCCAAATGGTTTTATAATCCCCGCTGCAGGTCATGTATCCTTTTGTCCCCCGGATATGTTCACTGACGCTGTTTGCGCAATCATTGATCTGCCGGCACATGCTGTGCATATGCACCTGTTTGTCATACACAAAATCAATGCTGAAGTTGTCAAAACAATCACCGGTGAGTCGTCTTAACCTGGAACCCATGCCAACTGCTTCTACTGGTGTTGCACCTACAAACCAGTTACTTACATCGATGTTATGGATATGCTGCTCCACAATATGGTCTCCCGAAAGCCAGGTCCAGTTCACCCAATCACGGATCATATATTCCATTTCGGTCCATCCGGACTGTTTTTCCCGGTGCCACAGTTTTCCCATATTCCAGTAAACATTGGATGAGACAATGTCACCCATCATTCCTGAGCGAACACGGGCCAGTACATTATTGTATGACCACTGATGCCGACGCTGGGTCCCGGTAACTACGCATAATCCGGCAGCTTCGGCTTGCTTGGAGGCAGCCATGATAGCACGTGCTCCAACCGGATCAACGGCAACAGGTTTCTCCATAAATACATGCTTGCGGGCTTCTACACACGCCTGGAAATGCTCAGGGCGAAAATAAGGCGGAGTTGCCAGGATCACGATATCCACATCGGATTCGATAACCCTTTTGTATGCGTCAAATCCTACAAAGCAGTTGGTGTCATCCAGTTCAACACCTTTCTGATCTTTAAGTTTCTTACGAATTCCATCTATCCTGTCCTGGAATACGTCTCCCACTGTCACGATACTCAGGTCGGGACCGGCATCCAGGAAGTCGATGGCAGCTCCCGATCCGCGTCCGCCACAACCCACCACACCCGCCTTCAAGGGTTGTCCATCCGGCGCGGTTTTCAAAAACTCAGGCACTACTACTTCACCGGCTTTCTCCTCCGATGAACATGCTCTGATAAGTTGACTTGCACCAATGGCTCCGATGGCGCCAATGGCTGCTGTGTTCCCCAGAAATCTGCGTCGGCTACTTTTGTTTGTTGGTTTCATATCTGATGTATTGCTTTAAATGAAGTATAAATAGTAAGGTAAGATACAGTTTATTCACTTACAGAGGTTTCATTATACTCGCAAACTACCCTGAATCCCACATGGAAGCAGTCCGAATACCACCAGATACTTTTGGGGATCTGCGGATCGGTCTTCAACCAGGCCTCACTCCTGGTAAAATCCCTCGAAGCACAACGAACGTTTTCTGCTCCATCAAGGTAGGAACCTCCTCTGATCACATGCTCTTCACCTGCTGGAGGTCCTGCAGGATTGGTCTGCACTCCATTGGGATAGTTGGAGTAGGTGTCATCTGCATACCAGTCGGAACAAAACTCAGCCACATTTCCCAACATATGTATCAAGCCATAAGGATTTTTCCGGGCAGATTCCGGAACGGTACTTCTGGCTCTGCTGTTTTCCGTATAGTTTATATAGCTATTTATTCCTGTGGTATCAACACCAAACAGCTTGTTCCTGATACCTTGCTTCACATATCGTTTTGGATTGCCTTCGAAAAAATAGGGAGTTGCAGATCCTCCACGGGAGGCATATTCCCACTCGGCTTCAGTGGGTAGTCGATAGGTTTTTCCGGTGATCTCTGTAAGCCACTGACAATAGACTTCAGCAGCATGATGGGTCATACCGATGGCTGGCATGTTGCCCTTACCCCAACCCTGGTCCGGAGCACCATAGGGAGGAGTCGGGCCCGATATGGCATCCACTTGACCCTGCTCCTCTTTTCGATCCGTATCAGAGCTTTTGCCCTGGGCACCGGCTTGGGTAAAAAATGCCAGGTAGGCATCCCAGGTCACTTCAACCTTTGCCATAAAGAAGGAGCCGACTTTGACCTCTTTTACAGGTCATTCATCCTCTTCTCTGAAAGGTTCATCTTCCGGGCTTCCCATATGAAAAGCCCCTCCTGGAATAGCCACCATTTTAAAGCTTACACTAGAGCCCGGAATGTACTCGGTAAAATCATTAAATCCTTCCATATGACCTGGTTCAGTATAGATCTCTTTATCGATCTGTTCTGCCATCCCAAATGAAACATTCTTGGCATGGAGTCTATCGGGATCATGATGACCTACCGTGATGTGGCAGTTAATACAGTGCAGTGTACCCTCTTGCTGTTCATAATAGAGGTGGGCTTCTCTGCCCTCCGCTGACAGGCCCAACGGGTAATGGTTCTGATGGCAGTGCGTGCAGGATATCTCAAACGTATGGTTCCTGGCATATTCGATCTGTGATTTGGCTTCCCAGTTGAAGCTTTCCGGGTTCTTAAACACTTTGCCCCACACATCGCGAAGACCTGTGCGGGTTTTTTCTGCCAGGTATCCTTCGCCATGGGGTGGTAAATGACAATCTACGCAGTGAACACGAATTCCTCTCTTATTGTCATAATGGGTTGATAGCTTCCAGCTTTGGGTGGAATGGGGGTGAATATGACAGGAGGCACAAAAATCATCAGTGGAAGTGTTAACTACTGCTTTATTCCCAAGGAATATGACAAGGGATGCAAATACTATCCCAACAAAGATCAGCAACTTACCGGATTTAATTCTTTGTCGTCTCATACTCAGGTTGATCAAAGAAAGCAATTTTTACCTGTAAATTCAATACAGATGTATTGGGTACACTTATTTAAATAGATTCTATTAAGCGGACCATTTCAAGTTCTTGAAACCTAATGACGCATGATACCGTATATAACCTTTGAAAACGCGATGCAAGAATCTCTTTATTTAACTAGAATAAAAAAAATGCAAGCAGCCTTTACTATTAATCAGCTCTCAGAGGAGGAAAGAGAATTCCTGAGTCAACTTGTAAAAAAGGGAGGTCCTGAGCCTCACGAATACAAGGAGTTTACTGCCATAGTCAATAATCTCGAAGATGAAGAACTTGGAATTTTCAGGAATGTGATTAAAAACTCGCTGAATGAACATACATTGATTGGTCATGGATACGTGAAGCCCTACGGGTATCCGGGGGATTTCTCCATCATTCACAACATATACCGGAAATATGTGAATCCTGATGAGAAGTACAGTAACTGGGACAGGTTCTTTCAGGATCAGGCTGGTGCTCATGCCGTGAGAAACCGCAAGGATTATTTTCTTCGGCGTTGTGCTGAAATTGATAAGAAAAGCGATACTGGAAAAAGGATATTAATCCTGGGTTCTGGTCCTGCCACCGATGTCCATGAATACCTGACTAATAATCCTGATAGCAATATCCATTTTGACCTGATCGATTTTGATCAGAATGCTATCGATTTTGCCAAGTCGCAGAATGTCACATTTAAAGATTCCATTGATTATTTCAAGATTAATGTGTTGAGATTTAAGCCCTATCAGTGGTATGATCTGATATGGAGTGCGGGCCTGTTTGACTATTTCAAGGACAAGCACTTCATCTATATGATCAATAAGTATTATAAATATCTGACAGAGAACGGTGAATTCATCATCGGAAACTTCTCCCACAGCAATCCCACAAGGCGGCTCATGGAGGTGCTTTCTGATTGGTACCTGAACCATCGCTCAAAGTATGACCTGGTGAGAATGGCGCTGGAAGCTAAAGCTCAAGAAGATCATGTGGAGGTAGATATGGAAGAGTTGGGAGTGAATTTGTTTTTGAGAATTAAAGCTGCATAGGAAATGAAGTGGAATACGTTGATTAGAGGTAACCTATTCGGATTACCAACGACCGGTCGGGATGACTGGAAGCTAAATGGATTGACACTGACTTTTGGCGGAGAGATTAAGAAGTATGAAAAGCCTTTCAGGGATGACTATTTTAGTCGGTCTTTGAATCCACTAAGGTTTTCACTTGTATTAGCCATATTCTTTTTCGGGATATTTGCGTTTCTGGATGCATTATTGCTTCCTGAACTTCGTAATATTTTCTGGTTCATCAGGTTTGGGATCATTACACCTATGTTGGCTACCGTAATATTTCTCTCTTTTTCACCAGTATTTAAGAAGTACAGCCAACCGGTGTTAGCATTACTTATGTATCTGACGGGATTGGCCATCATCGTCATGATCATATTTGCTGCAAGAATTGCTGAGCACTATACCTACTATGCCGGACTGATCCTGATCTTCATTTTTGGATTCACATTCATTAAGGCAAGATTTATTTATGCCACCATTGCAGGTTGGTCCATTGTATTCTCTTACGAGATTGCTGCTATCTGGATATCTGAAACCCCCATTGAGGTTCTGATCAATAACAATTTCTTCTTTGTGAGTGCCAACGTGATCGGGATGTTTATCAGTTATTTTATGGAGCACACCGCCAGAAGGGATTTTTATATGAGACTGCTCCTTGAAAAGGAACAGAAAAAGGTGAAATCGGCTAATAACGCATTGGAGAAGCGAGTTCAGGAAAGAACCCGGCAGCTAACACTGGCAAACAAGGACCTCAAAAAGGAGATCGAGATCAGAAAGCGTCATGAGAAGGAGAAAACAAAACTCAAAGATCAGTTAATACAATTGCAGAAGATGGAGACCATCGGAACCCTGGCTGGTGGGATAGCACATGACTTTAATAACATTCTCACTCCGATACTGGGATATACAGAAATGGCATTGGAGGAATTATCGGACGAAAGTACATTACGATATGACATAGAGCAAATAAACGGTGCCGCTACCCGTGGTAAGGATCTGGTTCAGCAGATACTCACTTTCAGCCGTCAGGTCGATTTCGATAAGAAACCTCTGAAAATGGAAGAAGTAGTCAGCGAAGTATTAAAGTTGATCAGGGCTACGTTCCCGTCCTATATTGAGATTAGACAAGAGCTGGACAACGATTGCGGTACAGTGCTGGCAGATGCCACTCAGATGCATCAGATCATTATGAATCTGTGCACCAATGCGTACCATGCCATGATGAATAACGGAGGAGTTTTAACCGTCAAGTTAAATAAAGTGGAGTTGGGAGCCAGACAGATCAATGGATCGGCTAAGATCAACAAGGGGAATTATGTGGCTCTTACTATTTCGGACACTGGTCATGGCATGGATAAGAGAACTGTGGAAAGGATTTTTGAACCCTTCTTTACGAAGAAGGAGGTAGGCTCAGGATCCGGACTGGGATTGTCGGTAGTGCATGGTATTGTGAGTAACTATAGCGGTTCAATTGTTGTGGAAAGCGAACCTGGAAAGGGATCTACATTTGTTATTTATCTGCCGCAACATTCAGAGGTGTTTACACCTGAAAAAGATGCTAACCAGAAGATCAAGAAGGGAATTGGCAGCATTCTTTTTGTAGATGATGAAAAAGAGATTACGTTTATGGGGAAAAGGATGTTGGAGAGTCTGGGATATTCAGTTGATATTGAGTCCGACAGTCAGAAGGCATTCCTGGATTTCAAAAAGGATCCTTACAAATATGACCTGCTGGTAACAGATCAGGCCATGCCAAAAATGATGGGAACCGAGTTGATCGGAAAGATGAAACAGATAAGACCTGATATGAAAGCCATTATAATTACAGGATATCAGGATTCCATTCCAAGCGATACTATAGAACAATTCGGAATTGCGGAAATAATTTCGAAGCCACTCATATTAAGCGAATTCAGTGAACTAATTGGTAAAGTACTTGATCAGAAAAAACTTAGAAAAGCATCATGACAAAAAAAATATTGATCATTGATGATGAACCGCATATTCTTTTGATGCTAAAGAAAATGCTTGAACGGGAGGGTTATGAGATTGACATTGCATCTGATGGAAGTGAAGGATTAGAATTGTTCAAAAACGATCCTACCGATCTGGTAATCACTGATATTATTATGCCGGAAAAGGAGGGCCTGGAGACCATCAGGGAAATGAAAAGAATGAAAGCCGACCTGAAGATTATCGCTATGTCGGGCGGAGGCAAAATATCAGCGGATAATTACCTGGATACTGCCAAAATCTTTGGAGCATCGGCAGTAATGCAAAAACCCTTTACTCCCAAAGAGATGGTCGCTACGATCAAAGGATTGTTAGAAGAGTAAGTAGATCATCATCGATCTAATCAAAAGAGAAGCAAAGCCGACAGCAGAGTGGTGGCAATAATTATAATCCGAAAAACCTTTTCGGGTAAGTGACGCACTACCCAAATCCCCAGAAAGGCACCGGCGGCAATGGCCGGGATCATCAACACATCAAGCAAGAAAGAGTCCAGAGAAATGGTTTTCCAGGCCCATACGTGGAGTGGTACTTTGGAGAGATTCACGATAAAGAAGAACCATGCTCCGGTACCAATGAAAACGTTCTTTGGCAATCTCATGGAAAGAAGGTAAAGGGCCATGATCGGTCCAGCTGCATTTCCGATCATGGTGGCAAATCCTCCAAGTAATCCCAGCCCGGCCGCAAACCACCACGAATCAGGAACGTTCAAACGATCAGACCTGATATCCCGCCACACCAGAATAGCGATCCCTATGATAACCATGGCTGCCAGCAGGCGGTTGAAATTGCTATCGGAGATTAAGCTTCCAACGAGGGTGGCCGTAACAATACCGGTCAGAGCCCAGGGAAGTAATTGTAACACATGTTTCCATTCGGCATGTCGGTTATACCATGCCACTGCAAAAATATCTGCAAAGATGAGTATGGGTAACAGTAGTCCCACAGAAGGCCTGCCACCAAACGCGTTGGCTAGTATGGGAACCACCATCAATCCCACCCCTGAGAGCCCGGTTTTTGACATGCCGATTAACAGCCCACTCAGACAAAGTAGGATCCACTGGAGTGAAGCAAGATCGTATGAGGAGAAAAGGTCAGCCAAAAGCTAGAGGTGGGCTGAATAATCCATCAGACTTTGCCATTCTGTGGCATGTGGAGATGAGTTTCCTGCTTCTTCTGCTGCAAAGGTCAGAACATTCTCCGGGGAAGAGCCAGAGTGTTCCCTCATCCATTCTTTCCAGTTACAGACATAATACACCCGGCCATCAATCTCTGTTTCCACAAGCATGTTGGCCAGGATAGTAACATGTGCAATATTGTCCATTACATGGTCTGCAGGCATAAATATTCCTATGGATTCAACAGAGGAGAGCTCTTTGAAAGCTGCGCTGATACTCTCTCCAAAATGAAATGGGATTTCCACAGCCGGTATCAAACCTTCAGAGAAACCATTGGGGAAGATCTCGCCAATGGAAAATACTTTCAATAAATCGGAGAGGATCAACGGATCCTTTCCCGTAACTACCGCAGGTTTTTTAGATCTTACGCTTCCTCTGTAGATATTTCCTATGCGAATGATCCCCTTTACGGGTAAATGCATTTGAAGAGCTGTACTGATGATAATGTTATTGAATTCAGTGAACAGTTTGAAAATTACACTATTCAGATCAGACAGGTGCTCCTCTTTGTATAGTTTTGATACAAGAATAATCCGGTCAGAAAAATTCAAAAACTCCGGTTCAATAACCCGAAATCCCCATGAATAATTCTGCTTGCGGGTATTGTAAATCTCCTGAGCAATCCGCTCATAGAACACCTGTATGGTGGAAATCTCCCCCCCGGTTATCATTTTATCAAATTCCGGGATCTGAATGCAGGAACAAACCTGAGAATGGGATTTAATTTTATCTCCTGCTGGTTTGAATTTGTGTTTTGGCGAGTCAGTCATGTTGTGATCCTTTCAGAGGGTTCCAATATACGAAAAACTGCTATTAGTGTTACTTTCAGAGGCTTAAAAGATTACACCTTTATAAAGATCTTCTTTTTATAAAGGATATATGTAGGAATGAAAATGATCAACATATAGATCACAGCATAAAGCATAGATACAAATTTTGGTGCGAATCCCATTCCGGTAAAACCACTCATGAAGTATTCATTCAGTGAAACGCCATTGATCCGCATGCCATAAAAGACAATCGTGAGCACACCTGCCAGCACATACGCAGTGATGGCATTGGCCCCGTAAACCCTGCCCAGGAATGTCCATTTGGTATAGCCCCACATATCAACTACCAACATGCAGGCAGCAAGACCCAGGGTTCCAATTCCGGCCGTATACAATACATAAGAGCTGGTCCAGATATTCTTATTAATGGGGAAGAACCAGTTCCAGAGGCCACCTAGCAGGAACATCCCAAAACCGACGAAAAAGAGATAGACCAACCTTTTGTTTTCATCCTTTACAGTGAGGTATAGTTTACCGATGAGCATACCGATAATCCCTGAAACAATGGCCGGGAATGTGCTCAGAATCCCTTCGGGATCCCAGGTTTCCTGCCACATCACTCCGGGAAGAATAAGTGTATCCAGGTAATTGGCCCAGTTCATTTCAGGTACACTCAGATCGGGTTTTCCAATTCCGGGTATGGGAATATAGGCTACCACAATCCAATAGAGCAACAAGATGATAGCTCCAATTCTTATCTGTTGCTTCCAGTTGGTATTCATGAATAGCAGAGCACAGGCCAGGAATACAAAAGCAATGCGGTGAAGTACTCCTACCCAGCGAATAGAGGTGAAATCAAATTGTGGGAATAGCCATAGAAAGAGTCCAAGCAGATATATATTTACTGAACGGATAATGATCTTCCTGTAGATGCTTTTCTTGGGAACGTTAGCTTCCAGACGTTTTGAGTATGCCAGGGCTATGGATACACCCACAATAAAAAGAAAGAAGGGAAAAATCAGGTCGGTAATGGTGCACCCGTTCCATTCGGCATGCTTCAGGGGCCAGTATACATGGCTCCAGGTACCGGGATCGTTCACAATTACCATGGCAGCAATTGTAAATCCTCTTAATGCATCAAGAGAAATCAGTCGTTTGGACTTCACGGGAGTGGGATTTTCAGACATATTGAAATGTAATTGGATGTTTTAGTAGTTTTGTTAGCTACGAAACTACTAAAGAAAAGCAGAATTCAAAACCAGTTGACGATGAAAAGGGCTACTTATTACTTACTTGTATCACTAATCACTATTTCTTGCAATAACCTGACTACAGCAGATATTCCAGATGAACACGGAATTTCACTGGAATGGGAATTCGTCGGGAATCATGCCATAGAAGGTTACTTCAGCTCGGTGTTTACTATAAAGAACAAAAGTGAGTATGTTCTGGAGAACAGGGGTTGGGCACTCTACTACAACCAGATGGGATATGGGATTATCCAGGAGGCAGTGGTAGGAAATGTACGTATTGACTTTGTGAATGGTGATCTGGTCAGGATTTCTCCGAAGGACGATTTTATACTGAAACCAGGCAAATCTGTGGAGATAGGGTACAATACACCAAGCTGGTTAACCAAAGAGAATGAAGCTCCTAAGGGGGCTTATATGGTCTACTACGATTCCGCAGATCACGAAATCGCCACTGTTCCGATCGAGCACCTGACCGTAAAGCCATTTACTGAGCTGGACAATGTCTTTCGACCCGAAACCTCCATCCCTCATCCAGAGGCTTCGTGGGTATTTGAGCATAATCAGAATCAATCCTTGTTGGAAGAGGAGTATATAAATCTAATTATTCCCACCCCGGTGAAGAGCACCTTCTATGACGATGTAATAATACTTGAAGAGGATTTGATGATCCATCATATGGAAGGGTTGGAAAAGGAAGCCGATTACCTGGCAGGAATATTGGAACAGGTGATGGGGAGAGCACCTGCGGTCATGCAGAGCAATAAAGGGGGAGCTAACATCATACGCCTTTCCATCCATAAAGCTAAAGCATTGGGGGAGGAAGGGTATCAATTGGTATGCAACCCAAAGGGAGGGATAGTAATTACCGGGAGTGCTTCAAAAGGTGTTTTTTATGGGATCCAAAGCCTGCTGACCATGTTGCCCGTGGAGGTGTGGGAAACAGCCCAATCTCAAATTGAAGTGAGCGCGTGTATGATACATGACAAACCGGCTTTTTCCTACAGGGGGATGCACCTGGATATTGCACGTAATTACTTAAAACCCGATGCCATCAAAAAGCTGATCCAGGTGATGGCGTTCTATAAAATGAATACACTTCATCTCCATGTGACCGATGATGAGGGATGGAGGCTGGAGATCCCGTCATTGCCTGAACTTACTGAGGTGGGAGGATACAGAGGACATACAGCTGACAGCAAAGATCACCTGATCCCGCATTATGGTTCAGGCATGGTAGCTGACCCGGGGAGTGGGCATGGCAGCGGATTTCTGACCCGGGAAGAGTTCATTGAGATCCTTCGTTTTGCTGCAGATCACCATGTGGAAGTGATTCCAGAGATTAATTTTCCTGGCCATGCCCGGTCTGCCATATATGCTATGGAAGCCCGGTATGATCGATTGGTGGAAGAGGGAAAGGAAGAAGAAGCACTGGAGTACAGGTTAATCGATCCTGATGATGAATCGGAGTATACTTCGGCCCAAAACTTTCACGATAATGTGGTTTGTGTCTGTCTCGAGGCGCCGTATCGATTTTATGAAACGGTGTTGGACGAGATAATCAAAATGTATGAAGAGGCGGGATTGAAGATGCGTGTAATGCATGCTGGTGGAGATGAAGTGCCACAGGGATCATGGACAGGTTCACCCTTATGCGCCGAGTTTCTGACTCAGCATCCTGAATTGAGCGATACGGAAAATCTTCAGGCATACTGCGAAGGTCGACTTTTTGAGATTCTCAAGAAGAGAAACCTTGTGATGGCTGGATGGGAAGAGATTGCCATGAAGAAGAATGAGGAAGGAATATGGATCCCGAATCCGGAGTTTGTCGGGGATCAAATGTTACCCTACGTTTGGAACAGCATAGATGAAAACTTAGATCTTGGAAACCGTCTGGCCAATGCAGGCTATCCGGTGATCCTGTGTAATGCCACCAATTTCTATTTTGACTTTGGTTACAATCATCATCCCGCGGAACCGGGCCACTATTGGGGCGGACTGGTAAATACCCGCCGGGCATTTGAATTTATTCCTTTTAATGTGTTCAGGTCCACCGTATATGACAGGTACTGGAGGCCCATTGATCCGGAATTGTTTGCCGGTATGGAGAGCCTCAAACCGGAGGCTTACAAAAATATTGTGGGGCTTCAGGGAGAGTTGTGGAGTGAATTCATTAAAGGGGGAGAGATGCTTGAATATTTTTATATGCCCAAGATGCTCGGACTAGTGGAGAGAGCCTGGGTGGGACAGGCCGAGTGGGGAAATATTGAGAAGAAAGAGCAGCGAATGGAGGCTATTCAGTTGGCCTGGAATAGCTTCGCTAATACCATTGGACAAAGGGAGATGCCCCGCCTGGATCATCTGTTTGGAGGATTTAATTACAGACTACCTCCTCCAGGCGCTGTGATCAGGGATGGGCAATTGCTTGCCAATATCGACTTTCCTGGCCTTACAATACGCTATACCACTGATGGATCGGAGCCCGGTCCTGAGTCAACCCTATATACCGGACCCGTTGAGGTAACTGATCAGGTTCAGCTCAGGTCATTCGATACCCGGGGCAGAGGTAGCCGTATCTCAGTGGCAGGGATTGAGTAGATGGGATCATGGTCGGGAAATCATATGCAAAAGTGAAAGCATGCGATATAATAGATTAGGGAAACGCGGGCCCATGGTCTCAACCATCGGTTTCGGAGCATGGGCCATCGGAGGGGTCAATTGGGGAAAAACAGACGATGAAGTTTCTTTGCGCGCACTCCATGAGGCTATAGAAAATGGGGTTACCCTTATTGATACAGCGGATGTATACGGGTATGGTCATTCGGAGGAGTTGATCGCAAAAGTGATCCGGGAGAGGGGGAAAAAGGATATCATCATTGCCACCAAAGCCGGGAATGATTTCTACAATGCCACCGCCGATGACGACAAGGGATATGGACCTATAAAGCAGACATACACCAAAGAGTATATCATCTCTGCAGCTGAGAAGAGCTTAAAACGGCTCCAGCTGGAAACCCTTGATATTCTTCAATTACATAGTCCTCAACTTAAATACCTTGAATGGGAGGAACCCTGGCTGGCACTGGAACAGTTAAAGAGGGATGGGAAAATCTTGCATGCCGGTTGGAGTGTCCAGTCCTTTAAGGAGAGTGAACAGGCTCACCTGCTGGATATTCATCACGATATCCTGGATGTGATCCAGGTGCGTTACAACCTGCTGGAACGGGAGGCGGAAGAGAAACTGTTTCCCAAGGCTCTGGAACACGGCATAGGTGTAATCGTCAGGATCCCGCTTCTGTTCGGATTGTTGACCGGGAAGTTTACTGAGCGATCCACTTTTGGTGAGGATGACCACAGAAACATGAATCTTTCATCCGAAAAACTCAAAGGATACTTGAATGAACTCAAAAACACTCAACCTCTATTTAACCGATATAAGGATGAGAGCGTGACACAGGTAAGCCTGAGATTCTGCATCTCGCACCCAGCCTGTCACACTGCCATACCCGGAGCCAAAACCGCGGAGCAGGTAAAGGAGAATTGTGCCAGTTCAGATCTGGGTCCCCTGGAGAGCCTGGCTTACTGATCAGATCTGTTAGGGATTGAGCATGAGCTCCATCAGTTACCTGTTTTCGTCACGCATTGTCGGATAATTTGTTAATCCAGGGATGATCAGCGAAACAGGACTTTGGCTTGAGTGAATCCGGGTGTCCCGTTTAGCAGAAATCGTATGTAACACACTTGTGACATTTCGTGATTCTGTGACATTTTTGTTTTTCAGTTATTCCAGCAAGAGCTCTTCTATATAGCTCATTCATAATGCCTTAGAAAGCTTCTTATTAACAAGAATAGATTTATGAAAAGTCACAACATTAACGATATGTAACCGTGTTGTGACATCCGAAAATTAAAAAAATGACTGACTACGTTCTTCTAATCGAGCAAATGGCTGAGTTGTATACGGTTGAGCAGGATTGTCTGTTCGAGAAGTTGTTTGGTAGATAAAATGCCCAAAGGCATTTACTCCTCGCTGCGGATCCGTAATTTCAAAACCCATTCTGTACTATATTGCAGAGCATCAGGCGGAATTGTCCAGGATGACACTTGAGGATGGGCAATCTCTTGTTTCAGCGGTATAGAACTTTGAAGCTTTTGGGTGTCCCGATGACGAAAACAGGAGCCTGGCTTACTGACCAGATCTGTTAGGGATTGAGCATGAGCTCCATCAGTTTTATGGCAGATATCTCTCCCTTTTTTCTGACAAATTCCCGGGGAGTGTGGTCCCCCAGTTCGTAGGTAAGAGACTCGGCGCCCATCTCATAAAAGAGGAATTTTGCCGATGTGACTTTCACTACCGTATCCGTATTGGGCCTGACGTTTGGTTGATATTCAGGAAATTCGTTTCCGGTGGCTTCAATCATTTCCGGGACAAGACCCGGCATATTGCCATTACGCTCAGGATCAATAGTATAGTAAATATCTTTCTGGGTGGAGTGGAAATCTACTCCGAAATAGAATTTGCCACCTGAAGAGGCGACTTTCTGAACCATGAAGTCCCTTACAGCAGATGTTTCTGGCTGGTTAAAATTTTCCCAATCTCTGTTCAGGTCGACGCCACCCCTGTTATGTCTCCAGTGTCCATGATATACTCCATCAGGATTGATATAGGGTATCACATAGGCCTTGTAATTTTTTCGGAATTGCTGAGCCACTTCGGTATCTGAGCAAAGAGTTTCCACAAAGGACTGCATGGCCATAAACCCCGATATTTCAGGCGGATGTTGTCGTGACAACACCATGATCATCTTCTGATCATCGCTTTCACCAATGGATAGCAATTCAATGGGTCTCCCTTCGTGACTGTGACCAATCACAGACCTTGTGACAAAGGAATGTGATTCCAATTCATTCAACCAGCTATCCACATGTGAGGAGGTGATCAGCTCCTGTGCGGAGATCCATAGGGTATCCGGACCCACAGAGAGGTGTATGGTCAGGTCCATAGGCACCTCTTTTCCTTCCTTATTGGTCTTCAGAGTAGACTGATACGAGGTGGTGTCCAGCACTTCCCAATGCAATCCATCCCGGCTCAGTTTTGGAATGTAACGGTGTGCCGCATGATCGGGATAGGTAAGTTTTACGTAGATTTCAGTACGGTCCTCTGCCCAGAGCTTAAAGGCATACCATGGGCTCATATTGATCGGGGCATTCTCCGGGGTGATCAATACGGTAATAAGTGTATCATTTGACCGGGCTACGCCATTGAGTCTGGCTCCTTCAAATTCATTGGACACAAACACACCCTCTCCAAGATCGAAAGTCCCTCTGTACTGCAGCTGGATGGGTACGGTTTCTGTACTGACCTTTTTTATTGGTGCTTGTCCTTTCCATTGCTTGTTTTGCTTGCATGAGTAAAGGAAAGGTGTAAGTGTTAAAATCAAAAACAGTGTAACAGGCTTCAGGTATTTCATACTTGATGGTTTATAGATTAACTCAGATTATTTTCTTCATCTTTCAGGATCATTTGCCCTTTGGTTAACCAGGAGATTCCAAAAAAGAGCAAGGCGAATGATTCAAGCCAGAAGATGGGATTGATCTCCATAAGACTTGGCCAGATATCTTTCAACTTCCACATGTAAAGAAAGATCAACATGATACACAGGAGCATCAAATATCCGCAAATTTTGAACACCCGGTTCCGGCTTTTCTTCTTCGGAGGCATTTCCAGGTTTTCTCCTGTTTCCTCGTCCTTATGTGTTTTGGTGAAGAGGACCAGGGAATAGAAGATCAGCACCAGGAAAAACAAAGCGGCGCTTACCAGATGCAAGTTACCTATGATGGATTTATGGATTACATGGGTAAGAGAGCATGCTGAAGGCGGATCTCCCACAGCACAAGGCAGGAATGCCACTCCCAGGGCAAATAGTGATCCCAGATACCCTGCAAGATTATCCATCCAGTCGTGACCTCTGTAGGAGAACAGGAAGAGTGCGACCGCACTGAGAATAGCCACGAAAAGATTCCTCATATTGGTATGGTAATATGCACTGATCGATTTTTGCACCTCACTGCACTCTCCGAAAACAATGGATCCGAACACCAGAATTATGGGAAAAGCGATTCCCAAAATTCCTATGGCCTTCCGCATGGTCAGATAGGATAGTACAACAGGTGGTTTGTCTGTACTTTGATTAGAAAGTGGAATATCCATGGCTGTTTACTGGTTGATTCAACCTGCAATTTGAAGAAGATAAATATAGGATATTTATATCACCAAATATCTGCAATGAGTAGCAAAGACCTGATAACACGCATACACTCCGCTAAGAATAAGACTATTCTGTTATTGTTCTGAGAGGATGTAAGAAAGGTCCGGACGAAACCATCCTGTCTTATATTCGAATTTTCTCAGCGTTTTCAATAGCTTTTCCCATAAAACGTCACCCTCTGCACCCACCAATTCATTATTGATTTTTGCCTGATTCCAGAAATCAGCAGGATCTTTCCCTCTCATGACCCACAATTTTCCCGGTTGCTCTGTGCCAAATGATCCGTTGAAAGTGTTCCAGCCATCCGTAATGTTTTTACCCTTATACAATGCTACATACTCTTTGAGTATTTCAGATAACTCAGATTCTTTCCCAAGTTCGGGATTAGCAAAACCCCAATACAGGAAATTTCCTTCACCATCAGCCAATCTCGGATTCTCAGGAACATAGGAAAGCTTTGATGAATATAT
>CAZURA010000041.1:0-35639 GCA_964622985.1 uncultured Bacteroides sp.
ATCGGAGATCGCCTTTACTTCACCATACCGTTGGAAAAATTTCATCAGGTTGGGAACCCTGCGATGGTCGATGTTGGGATCGGGATGCGCCAGTCCCCACAGGTCAGGGTAAAGATCAAAATGACTCTCCATATCCTCATGAATCCTTTTCTGAAGGTCAATTCCCAGTTTCCTGTAAGCTCTTATGATCACATCGGAGCAGACTCCACGGTCAACCGGCACATCACCATTCGGATATTGCAGGGAGTAGTAGGCCGGATCATAGCTTACCTCCTGCTGGGTTAACAAAAGAGCTGCTTCACTCAGTTTTCTGGCGAATTGATCCTGACTGTAACCTATGAGAGCGATTATCAGCAATCCTGCTGTACAAAGTCTTGCTTTCATATCATGAAGATAACTTCTTTTAAGAAAGAGACTGAAGGTGTTATCCCTGAGGGCGATCAACACCCTTCCCTAAAACGGCTCTTGCGAACCTCTATATGGAGTTGTTGAAGATTCCTTGGGGTTCCTCCAAAGAACCGGCTTCTCAGGATAATTTGATGAAGGGTATGGCTATTTCTTACCTTATAATAATCAAAATCCGGGAATAGTACCAGCTCATACCATTGCTCAATCCCACCCTTCAGAACATACACCTTACCCGGCAGGTCATTCACCTGTTCTACAGATAGTTGACCAGCAACTAAACCATATACAACTACCTGTTTCTCAGGATCCGTATTTCCAAGAGCACCTCCCGTTTCATAATGGTTGGCTGTGGGTATATGGTACCGTATATAATCTTCCTTATTCCGAAAATCCAGAATAACAATCCCCTGTTCCTTTTTGTAAAGCAGCTCTGCCAGGTATGGAGCAGAAATATACCGGATTCTTTCTCCCTCGATCCGCTCTTTCTCGAACTTCCAGGTAGGATAGAAATTGTTCTTTTCAGCATGATTAGTGAACACAGCAGAGATCCCACCTATAACTGCCAGGCTAGCCATGATATAATTGATTTTCATAACTCTCCTTATCCAGATATTTTGTGATTATAGCGCTCCTCGATCCTCCCTGCAAACCAGAAGGCCCCCAGGGCAATCAGAGTGATCAGGAAGGTCAGCACCCCGTAATTCATATTGAATATCTCGTAAAGTGAAACATCTCCAATGGAAGAATAATTGAGGATTCTGTGCAGAAAAGGCTCTGTCTCACCAAACAGAAAAAGACCAGCAAACATACCAGCAAAAACAGCAAGTCCATCTAGTTTCCCAGTGAAAACTGCAACACAAGAAGTACCGGGACACAAACCACACAATACGAAACCAAAACCAAAGAGAATACCTCCCACCATTTGCGGCCACAAATACGTCCGGTTGATATATATCTGGGTAACGTCCAATACTCCAAAATAGCTTAGCCAGTAGATCCCTACCATGGCAGTCACTATGGCCGAGAAAAGGACCTTGAACATGCTCATATCGGTAAAATAGAACTGTTGAACCAATTTCCTGGCATTCCCAAAACCGGCCTTCTCCAGGAACATGCCAAAGACAATTCCAGTCAGAAGCGCAAACAGCAACATCACTCCTTCCGGGACCTGGTAATTGAATTGTATGGGAGTAATTAATTCCATGTTTTCCTGAGTAAAAAAGCGATTGAATAACCGCCGATGAATACCGAAATCATAAATAACCAGGCACCCGGGCTCAGAACGGAACCCCCGCTAAGAGCCAGTCCACTGGTACATCCACGTGTGAACTTAGCTGCAAATGCCATGAGCAACCCCCCCGAAAATGCCAGAAGCAACCTCTTCAGGTTAGAGATCTGAGGCCCCTTGATCACCTCAAATCTGAACCGTCCGGAAACGATCCCCGAAAGGAGTCCCCCGATACAGACCCCTGCAATTTCAATAACCACCCAGTCTTTCAGGGGATGTTCTGGTCCTGAAATGTAGGTAGTATATACCGAGTTAGACAAGGCATGTTCGGGAGATATAGCATGTACTATTGAGGCCAATATCCCGTTAAATGCCCCAATAGCCCCAAGTCCCCTACCTGTCACTACAAACGAAAGGATAATTACTAAGCCAATACCCACTCCCACTACATAAGGATTCCAGTAAGGGCGCGATTTTCTATTCCTCATAAGCTGTGATCTAATCATTCCTCCCCGGATCAATGGCAGGAGTCGTTAATGGAAGTCCCAGTTTTTCCCACTCTTCCATAGAACCATCATATAGCAAGACCGCATACCCCAGGTGCTTTGCCATCAGGTATATTAACGAGGCACGGATACCCGATCTACAATACAATATTGTGGTTCGTGCCGGATCCATTCCGGCATTTGCAAACTCCGCCCTTAATTCGTCATCGCCTATTAGCATGTAGGGAGAGTTTTCAGAAATAGCGGTTTCATAGGACATCGCATAAGCCCCTTCGATGTGACCTCCGGAAATAACTTGCCCTGTACTGTCAATTTCACCATAATACTCCTCATCCGACCGCACATCCATAAGCGTGTATTGCGGGAACCAGCGAATCACATCCAGTTCACTGGCTGTTATAATCACTTCATGAGGTTTTAATGATTGCAGATCCCCTTCAATAAACTCGCTCACCTGGTCTGTAGTCTCCCGTTCCTTCTCAAGCCAACCAGGCAATCCCCCATTCAGAACATACGTCCTGTCTCCCAAACCTGCATAATCCAGTGTTACATATACCCTGGCTGTTCGGGTAAGCAGTTTCTCATGGTCATAATATAGAACAATTTTAGAATTGACTGTGACTCCAACAGATGCAAGCAGAGCATTGATTGAATCGATAGAAGGGAGTTCATTTCTCAGATCTTGGGTACTCACTGTGAAAATGTTGGGATCAATAAACCTGGCTCCAGGGATATGAATCGAATCATAGAGTTGTTGGCTTCCTAAATGAAGTATGACCAGGGACTGATCTGACAGATGGTCAGACAACCAGCTATCGGTTATTAGAATTCCGGATTCTCCGTCATAATGATCCGTTGCACAGCCCGACAACAGAAGGACCACACATAAAACACCAATCCCGACCACCTTCATGGTTCTAAATTTTATACTAATTTATGAAATATTGGGATTACAATCTTTCCTTTCAAATAATAAAAACAAGTATATTCATTGTTTAAAATAACTTTCATAAAGTGAGACCACTTCTCTTTCATCTGTTTCTCCTTGTTCTTGTGGCTGGATCCCTCTCGTGCAGTCAGGATAAGCAGATTGCCGATTCCATGGAAGAGGAGGATAAACCAAGTGTGGTGAAAAAGCGGCGTGAGGACGGGACTCTATCCAGTATCAATCCGGTGGATGAGGATGGATATGTCCATGGAGTAAAAGTGGTCTTCTATGATGACGGAAGAACGGTGCATTCAAAAGTGACCTATGAGCACGGAAGAAAGCATGGACCGGCCATCTGGTTTTTCAAAAGCGGAAAGATATACGAGCACACGAACTATTATTATAATCGCAAAAACGGTATCACCAAACGGTACTATGAAACCGGACAACTCATGGAGGAGGTCACCTATGATGCAGGAGAAAAATTACCAGGAAAGAAGAAGTATAACAAGGAGGGAGAATTGATTACCGATTGACCCTCTACCGTTTCAAAAGGATATAGTTCCTGAATTCACCCAATCGTTTATTTCCAGGCAACAGCTTTTCGATCCTTGAAAGGAGACGATATTTTAGCTTATCATGCTTTGACTTAACGGGATTTAGACTTTGGAGCGGGCCCTGGAAACGCAATTGTTCTTTCCAGTTGAACCTGCTCATCCACTCCTTCATCACCTTAGGGTGGGTGCCTTCAAACCTGGTAAGCTTTGAAAGGTTCCCATAATCGAACACGTTGTCGAACTGATGTGCCGCAATCTGCTTCTCCACACTCTTTCTACCCCTGTGATTCATGCTGAACACTTTGATCTTGTTCTGCATAACGGCCGGTGGTCTCACCCATCCATAATGGTATATGTTAGCGTCCACATCAGCTACCTTCAGTTTGAAGGTCCCTTCCTGCTGCCGATAGTTCATACCATCAAAATCGGGTATCCTCCGGAATGACTGGGCCGATTCCCAGGAGTGTATTCCCGGATCGTTTCTGATGATACGGATCTCTTTTCGATACCAGCAGTGGGAATCCTGTACATGCTCATAATCGCCCCAGAAATGCCTGTAGCGAAAAAGGAGGCCTTCCACTTCTTTATCATAGAGCAGGTCCCTGCAACGCTGTCTGATAGCATCAAGATCCTTCTCATGCACCACCTCGTCCGATTGCAGGTAGAACAGCCAATCTCCAGTGCACTTCTCCCTGGCTATGTCGGTCTGGTGAGCGTGTTCCATCCCCCTGGGGTACTTCTCTATATCCCATACTGTATTAATGATCCTGATCTTATCATCACCAATGGCTTCGATTTCGGCACGGGTGGTATCATCTTCATCAGAATCGCCCAAAACCACGATGAACTCATCCACCACCGGAAGTATGGACTCAACCGATTGTCGCATGGGATAATAGAGCTTCAGGGCATTTTTGCCCATGGTGAATCCACTGATCTTCATAACTATTTAAAACATCTGCATGGCATGCAACTTATTATAGAGACCCTCACTCTTCCCTATTAATTCATCATGAGTACCTCTTTCCACGATCCGGCCCTCATCAATCACCAGTATCAGGTCTGCATGTTTGATAGTGGACAGGCGGTGCGCAATCACAATGGAGGTTCGGTTCTGCATCAGTTTAATGATGGCATCCTGGACCAGTCTTTCCGATTCGGTATCCAGTGACGAAGTGGCTTCATCAAGGATCAGGATAGGCGGATTGGCCATCACTGCTCGGGCGATGCTTATCCGCTGTTTTTGCCCGCCGCTGAGCTTACCTCCTCCTTCGCCCACACCTGCCTCATAGCCCTCCTGGTTCTCCAGGATAAAATCGTGGGCATTGGCCACCTTTGCCGCATTGATGATTTGCTCCTTCTCCTTGCTGCTTTTGCTCCCAAATGCAATGTTATTACTAAATGTGTCGTTGAACAGGATCGATTGCTGACTTACAATCCCCATCAGGCTTCGAAGGTCTTTGATCTTATAATCCTGCACATTGGTTCCATCCACATAGATCTCCCCTTCAATTGTATCCATAAACCTGGGTAGCAGATCCACCATGGTGGACTTCCCCGATCCGGATTTCCCAACCAGTGCAACAGATTGTCCTTTCTTAATGGTGAAAGAGACATCTTTCAGTACTAACTCTTTATCGTATTTAAAAGAGACATTCCTGTATTCGATGGAGTCGGTGAAGATATCCACCTCTACCGCTTCTGGCTTCTCCAAAATCTTATTATCAGCCAAAAGCAATTGATCTACCCGGTCCACAGAGGCCAATCCCTTTTGAATGTTAAACCAGGCCGTGGCAAAGTTCTTGACCGGATTGATGATCTGACTGAAAATGATTAAAAAAAGTATCAGATTCTCCCCTGTCATTTTATCAGCCCCCGATAGCACCAGCGATCCTCCGTAAGCCATGATGAGCATAAGCACTATGGTACCCATGAATTCACTGAGCGGACTGGCCAGGTACCTGCGTCGGATCACTTTTCGGAAAAGCAGAGCAAAACGGTTATTGGTAGCATAGAATTTCTCCTTCATCTGCTCCTCCCCGTTAAACGCCTTGATAATTCTCAAACCGGTCAGTGTCTCCTCCAGCAGCGCCAGCAACTCACCCAACCGTTGCTGTCCCTTGAAGCTGGTTTTCCTAAGGGTACGGGCTATCCGACCGATCAGGATTCCTGCCACCGGAAGAATCAACACTACGAAAAGGGTCAGTTTGACACTGATGGTGAAGAGTCCGATAAAAAAGACTACAATCGTAATGGGATCCCTGAATAACATCTGCAAAGAACTGAGGATAGAAACCTCGATCTCCTGGACGTCATTGGATATCCTGGCTATCACATCCCCTTTTCTGGCCTCGGTGTAAAAGGAGAGAGGGAGCTTCAGCACTTTTCTATAGATCTCGTTTCGGATATCCCTCACCAGAAATGCCCTGACGGGGGCCAGGACGAAATTGGCTGCAAACAGAAATCCGTTCTTCAGTAGACTCAAGGTCACCACCAGCATGCTCACCAGCACCAGGGCACCGGCTTCTCCCCACCTCTGCATGATCCGGCCCATGTAGTAGTTGAGGGTATGCATGAAATACTTGGTACTCAGCTTAAACTCCATGGGATCCGAAACCACATCCTGGTTTTCAAAAAGTACCCGAAGGAAGGGGATGACCATGGCAAAAGAAAAAATGGCAAAGAAAGCTCCCAGGATATTGTATAGAATATTCTGGGACACATACCATTTGTAAGGTGTCAGGTAATTTAGCAGTCTTAAGAACCTTCTCATACAATCAGCCTCTTATGTTCCAACGGAGTATTTTATAATCCGGTATAGTTCCAGGGAGTTATTTTCATCAACTCCTCTTTCACAGCATCGGAAACGGAGAGTCCTTCAATGAACTTCCGGATAGTCTTCTCGGTCACCGCTTCGTTGGTTCGGGTCAGTTCCAGCAAAGCCTCATAGGGTTTTGGGAAATTCTCCCTGCGCAATATGGATTGGATCGCCTCTGCAACCACTGCCCAGTTTCGTTCCAGGTCGGCCCGAATGGCCGGCTCATTCACGATCAGCTTATTAAGTCCTTTTATCATGGATTGCATGGCAATGACCGAATGTCCCATGGGTACACCAAGGTTCCTTAAAACGGTCGAATCGGTCAGGTCGCGCTGCAACCTGGAGACAGGTAACTTTGAAGCCAGGTGTGAATAAACTGCATTGGCTATACCCAGATTCCCCTCTGCATTTTCAAAATCAATGGGATTCACTTTATGGGGCATGGCCGAAGATCCAATCTCTCCTTTCTTAATCTTCTGTTTGAAGTATTCCATTGAAATGTAGGTCCATATGTCCCTTGTCAGATCGATTAATATGGTATTGATTCTCTCGAAAGCATGGAACATGGCCGCCAGGTTATCGTAATGCTCAATCTGCGTGGTAGGCCAGGAACGTTTCAGTCCGAGTACCTCCCCCACAAACTTCTCCCCGAACCAGAACCAGTCGATCTCCGGATAGGTAACCACATGTGCATTCATGTTTCCAGTGGCACCCCCGAATTTTGCCGGGATGGGAATCTCTTCCAGCTGTTCCAACTGATTGTCCAACCGCTCGATAAATACCCGAATCTCCTTCCCAAGCCTGGTGGGAGAGGCAGGCTGACCATGAGTTCGTGCCAGCATAGAGATATTGTCCCATTCAGCTGCCAGTTTCTCCAGCTCCTGGGTAAGCTGGTCCAGCAACGGATAATAGACTTGTTGCATGGCATCCCTCAGGGAAAGCGGTGTAGCCGTATTGTTGATATCCTGGGAGGTAAGTCCAAAGTGAATGAACTCCTTATATTCGTCTAATCCCATCGATTCGAACCGCTCCTTTACGAAGTACTCCACCGCTTTCACATCATGATTGGTCACCTTCTCTATATCCTTTACCTGCTGGGCATTTTCTACTGAGAACTCCCTGTAGATCTTCCTCAGATTCTCGAACTGCTTCTCATCCACTCCAGCCAGTTGTGGCACTCCGGCCTGACAGAGTGCAATGAAATACTCCACTTCCACCAATACCCGGTATTTAATCAATCCATATTCAGAAAATGTTTCGGAAAGTACTTCTGTTTTGGATCTGTACCGGCCATCTACCGGCGAGATGGCCGTCAGTTTATTTAAGTCCATGTGAGATATTTTATTTTCCCTTAAGTCCTTACACAGGTTGTTTTGAACGATCCCACAAATTTAGCAGAAAATATTCTTACTTTTGACCATATATACAGTCATTATGAAGCGTATTCCATATATAGCCATCCCCGTCATATTGTCCATGGTTTTCAGCAGCCAGATGTTGGCCCCTGACACCACGGTTACCGATAGCGTTACCATTGATTCTGCTCTTGCGGCCGATACCCTGCTGGGAGAGAAAATCCTGATTTATACCTTCGACATCAAGGAAAACATCGCTGCACCGGCCTGGAGGATCACCAAGGAGGCTTTTGACGAAGCTTCCGTACTGGGAGCCGATGTAGTTATTCTGCACCTGAACACCTATGGCGGAGAGGTCAGTGCCGCCGATTCTATCCGTACCAAACTGCTTAATGCATCTGTTCCTGTGCATGTATTCATTGACGACAATGCAGCCTCGGCAGGGGCACTTATAGCTATCGCCTGTGACAGCATCTATATGAAACCCGGAGGTAAGATTGGTGCTGCCACAGTGGTGAACCAGACCGGCGAGCAGGTACCTGACAAGTACCAATCCTACATGCGTGCCACCATGCGAGCCACCGCAGAAGCGCACGGAAAAGATACAGTCATTACCGGGAATGACACCACCTATGTGTGGCACCGGGATCCCGCGATTGCAGAAGCAATGGTTGATCCGAGACTGTATGTGGAAGGGGTGAGTGATACCGGACAGGTACTCACATTTACCGCATCGGAAGCCATTGAGCACGGTTTCTGTGAAGGAACAGTGGAATCGATTCCTGAGGTCATTGAGAGGTTGGGAATCGAAGAGTATGAGTTGAAAACGTACAATCCCACCGGAATGGATAAGGTGATCGGATTTCTTATCAATCCCCTGGTGAGCGGAGTACTGATCATGATTATCATCGGAGGTATCTATTTCGAACTGCAATCTCCTGGTATTGGCTTTGCCCTGGCTGCCTCCATTGTAGCAGCACTCCTCTATTTTGCCCCCCTCTACCTGGAGGGTATGGCAGAAAACTGGGAGCTGCTATTGTTCATTGTCGGGGTAATCCTGATCATGGTGGAAATATTTGCCATCCCCGGATTTGGAGTAGCCGGAGTGGCGGGAATTATTGCCATGATCACAGGACTCACACTGAGCCTGGTAGATAACGTGGTCTTCGAAGACAAGGATTTTACCGGAGAGGGACTCAGTTTACTCATGAAATCTCTCAGCCTGGTATTGGTTTCTGTTCTAATGGGACTTATCTTTTCGCTGTGGACCACTAAAAAATTGCTTACTTCCAGTGCATTTTCCAACCTCTCCCTGAAGAGTGAGCAGCGGATGGAGGAGGGATATATTGGAGTGGAGACCGAACAGTACTCCCTGGTGGGTGAAACAGGCATTGCTCATACTGTTCTTCGGCCCTCAGGCCGTGTAAAGATCCATGACAAACTCTATGATGCCAAATCTGAATACGGTTTCATTGAAAAGGGCGAGCAGATAAAGGTGATCCGGTACGAGACTGGTCAGGTGTACGTGGTCAAAACCTAATCCATTATGGTCATTCGTGACTATCTACCTTCCGATTTCCATGAAGTGGAGAACCTCTGGAGAATCACCGGGATATATACAGAAGAAAGGGGTGATACAGCAGTGATCATAGACCACTGTAATTCAATGGGTGGTAAGTTCCTGGTGATGGAAGATCCCGGATCCAATCAAATTACCGGCACTTCCTGGATGACCTTTGACGGAAGAAGGATTCATCTCCACCATTTTGCTATTGCCCCTCTCGTGCAGGGGAAGGGATACGGGCGTGACCTGGCCCTGGCTTCACTGGAGTTCGCACGAAAGAGTGGATGCCCATTGAAACTGGAGGTTCACCGGGAAAACCAAACTGCCGTCAACCTTTACAAGAGCCTCGGATTTGATGCATTTGAGGACTACGATGTGTACATGATCCTTGACCCATAAAAGAACTATTATTTTATCTTATGTCCATGCTCCGATACTTCATATTTTTGCTACTGTTACTTCCTCTCCCTGGTATCACTCAGGCTCCTGTCTGGGATAAATGGGACCCTGAAGTGGTAAACAGGCTCCATACAGCACGTGAAACAGCGTACCTGAATGAAGAGGAGAAGAAGGTCATCCTCTTTATGAATATGGCCCGGTACAATGGGCCGCTTTTCGCGGAAACATTCCTGGAAGCCTATGTGGAAGATAAAAAACTGACATCAAGCAGCTACTTGAAATCACTCCGCCGCGACTTGAAAAAGCTGCAGGAGATTCACCCCCTGTTACCTGAAGAAGATCTCACTTCGGTGGCGCAGGGTCATGCTTCCAAATCAGGACAAACCGGACATACTGGACACAGAGACTTTAAAAAGCGATTTAAACCGTTGATGGGCAATCCCTATTACCATGTGGGGGAAAACTGCTCCTATGGATATGAACAGGCCATTGAAATTGTGGTCATCTTACTAATCGACGAAGGGGTCAAAGGCACCGGGCACCGTAACAATATCCTCAACAGGGAGTTCAATTCTGTGGGTGTAGCCATCAGACCTCACAAAGGATACCGGATTAACTGCGTGATCGATTATGGTCAAAAAAACCGGTCCAATCTTAACAATCTGCCCTATTAGACATCCTGATCCGGAAGATCCTCCAGTAGTTTACTTTGCTTCTGGTAGGCTATCACAGCCAAACCGATCATGATCACCACAACCAGATAGACTGCCCAGGGTACCTGGAATGATGAGCCACTGGCATAGGAATGAATCCCTCCCAGGAAGTAATTCACTCCAAAGTAGGTCATCATTACGGAAGCATAACCGATGAAAGAGGCCAGGTTAAAAGCAAAGAGGCCTCTCAGTCCGGGTATCCGGTGCATATGAGTTACAAATGCATAAACCAACACCGTAATAAGGGCCCATGTCTCTTTGGGATCCCAACCCCAGTATCTGCCCCAGGATTCATTGGCCCAAACCCCACCCAGGAAAACTCCCGCGGTCATGAAATAGAGCCCCACGATCAGTGTCAGATGATTTACACTAGTCACTTGTTTGATCACCTCCTCCAACCTGGCTTTATTGGAAGGGGTAAGAAATGCATAAAGCACCACATTCAGCAGTCCCATAATGGAAGCCAGTCCCAGAAATCCATAGCCTGCCATAATCACTGTCACATGAATGGTGAGCCATGGCGATTTCAGCACAGGCACCAGGTTGGTGATTTCGGGATTCATATTGCTCATTCCGGCCACCATCAGGGACAAAGATGCCAGAATAGCGGTCAGGGCCATAGCGTAGCCCGATCTCTTCATGAAAATGAGACCTGCCAACAGTGAAACCCACGACACAAAGATCATCGATTCATATCCGTTGCTCATGGGAGCATGCCCACTGATATACCATCGACCCACCAGGGCAAGCGTATGAAAGGCAAAAGCCACAGCCAGATGGATGACCCCCACAAGGAAGAGCCAATTATATAGCTTCCGGGGTTTGAATACCAACAGAAACTGAAGCACCATAAGGAGTACACCAAAGATACCGTAAAACCTGCTCAGCTTGGGAAAAATATTGATCCGGTTATAGATAATTTCCATCCTCTTCTTCGAATAAGAGGGTAATAACTCTTCGCTCACTATCTGATTCTCGTTGAGCGTGAACAATTGGGATTGAGCAGTGGCATAATCGCCCTGTATAAGTGCGTTCAGGTAAAGCATAAATACAGTTCCCATGGTATCTGTGCCTTCGCCCGAATGTCCCCTCAGCATATCGGAAACAGACAGCCATTTATGGTTCTCCGCTCCAGGATCCGGGAAAATTTGTAACAATGCTCCCGATCGTGTCAGATATAAGGCATTCAGCCGGTCATCCAGTTTGATCACCTCTTTGTCCAAATCGGTCCGGGAAGCCACCTCCTTGGAATATGCCTGATTCACCTGTTCAGAGAGCAAATAACTCCCTGTGGAGTCCATCAGGTCGTAAAAGCTTACCCGTTCTCCTTTGTAACCCACAATTCGGTGAAGTTCCGGATGCTTTATCTTGAAAAGCGGCTTCTGTTGCCAGATCTCCGGGTACATGATTATACCCAGAATTACCTGATCGGAGGTATAATCTTCATATTTAGTCTTTTTTGTAATCTTCCTTACCACCTCACTGGAGAGTGTATTAATTGGCTTATATCGCCCGCCTTTATCCTGTACCCACAGGTACCCAAATTCCTTAGCTACCTCTTTGGGGGGCACCTCCTGGGAGAAGAGAGAAAAGCTGCCTCCCAAAAGCAACATGACCATAACGATAGCTTTGGCACCGGCCGATGTTCCTTTAGCGATCCTGGCAAACCTTGTCCCGGGTATAAAAAGTGCCAGCATCATTCCACCTATCAGGACCAGATATCCCAGATAGGTGATAAAAGTACCTGCCCAATCCTTATTTACGGATAGAATAGTGCCCATCTCATCGTCATCATAGGCGGACTGGTAGAACCTGTATCCCCTGTGTTTCAATACATTATTCATAAATATCCTGCGCTCCTCCCTTATTCCCATCTCCTGATCGATCAGTACTACATCGCTGGCAAAAGAGGAAGGACTCATGGAACCGGGATACCGCTCTAGTTCAAAATCTTTCAGATATAGCGAGAAAGGAACATAGATCTCTCTCGAGCCATAGGTAATAGAGTAGGAAAGATCCCCCATGGTTCCAGTCACCGGTTCCCCTACCAATCGGGCTAGTCCAGGCACATAAAGTTCATTGGTCATTCCCCGGTATTTCATCTCAATTCTCACTGCACCCAGATGTGATCCTCGTTGACTGGCTGGAGCTTTTACCAGTTGCTTTCTGGCTGACGGTATGTATTTCTGAATGGCCATCCGAATATGCCCGATGGTATAGAGGTTACCTTCGGATACGGGTACTGCTTCCCCAGCCTGATACTCTCTCCCCGGGCCTCCTCCCATTTGCGAGGCAGTGACCGCAAAAGGAGCATACATACTGACTTCCTCTCCATCTGAAACAAAGTTCATGACTGCTGTGGTATCTGTCCGGTTGAATGAGATCCTCATCCCCAGGATTTCCCGGGAACTTCCCGAGGGCAATCCCACAGAACTCTGCCTTTCGGTTACCATGGCCAGATGCAGATAAGGGATACCTCCCGGTGCAGCCACATACTGCTCGACCGCATCGGACATATACCCTGTGGATTTAATCTTTACCTGCTCTCCTCCCACTTGTGTTCGCATCCTGTAATCACGTGGTGTAAGGTTGGTGAGCATCACCTCCTTATCATGCTCCACCCGGTCTCCATTGGCCTCCAGGATCACCTTCATATAGGCATTATTGCTCAGCATGCTGTTGGCAGTGGCATTCTCCCGAATATGCATATTTCCCTCATAACTGACAAAGCGGGTAATAGCTGCTCCAACAAGAATCAGTATAAAAGCAATATGGAAAATAAAAACCACCAACTTCTTTCTTTTAAAAAACTTTTGTTTGATCATAATACCAGCCACATTGATCCCCACCAGCAGAAGCAACACCTCAAACCAACGGGTACCATACACTACAGCCCAGGCTGTCTGGGTACTGTACGCACTTTCGATGAAGGTAGCCAGAGCTAAGATGACAATCATCATGATTAATAAAAAGGCCATAAATGGCATGGATATGAGGAAGGAAAATCTCTTTAACATATGTATTTCGTATTAATAGACATTCAACAATATAATTACTAAGTACGCCTTGGGGAGCGCAAGATATTACTTTCATCCAAATTGCATGATCGTACCTACCTGATACACCATAAAGCTGGCCATCCAGGCGATGGCTGTGGTATACAATAGTACGAATCCCGCCCACTTCCAACTACCCGACTCCCTTCCCACAGCTGCAATCACTGCAATACAGGGCAGGTAGAATAAAACAAATACCAGGAAGGAGAGACCTGTCAAACGGGTGAAGACCGGTTCACCTGTTCTGGCTCCGGAAGTATGCACCTGCTCCTTTATCCTGGACTGCAGCGAAACGGATCCCACCTCACGGGCATCCTCATTGGCCTGATAGAGCACTCCCATGGTGCTCACCACCACCTCCTTGGCAGCAAATCCCGTAAGCAGACTCACTCCCATCTTCCAGTCAAATCCTAAGGGCCGAATCACAGGTTCGATGGATTTTCCAATATGTCCTATGTAGGATTGCTCCAGCCGGTCTGCATGCCTGGGAAAGTAGCCCAATGCCCAGATGATCAGTGATGCCACAAGGATCACCCCACCCATTTTCTTCAGGTAATGTGCTCCCTTACGCCACATGTGCCTCAGGATCATCCATATCCCGGGCCTTCTGTATATGGGCAGCTCCATCACAAACGGAGCTTCCTTATTTTTAAAGAATACCTTCTTGAATAGCATCGACATCAGCATCGAAAACACTACTCCCGCCATATATAGCATGAAGATTATATTCCCGGCCCTTTCAGGAAAGACGGCCCCGGCAATGAGTACATATACCGGCAACCTGGCACTACATGACATAAAGGGGATAATTAGCATGGTAAGGATCCGGTCCTGCCTGTTCTCCAGAGTACGTGTGGCCATAATGGCCGGCACATTACAGCCAAAACCCATAATGAGGGGAATAAAAGATTTCCCGTGAAGGCCGAACAGGTGCATGATCCGATCCATGATAAATGCGGTTCGCGCCATATATCCCGAATCCTCCATCAGGGAGATAAAGAAGAATAGGATCAGTATATTGGGGAGGAAGACAATTACTCCTCCTACACCCCCTATGACCCCATCCACCAATAAATCCCGGAACACCCCTTCGGCCATATGCAGCTTCAGAAACTGGTTCAACAGATCAATTCCTGATTCTATCCATCCCATGGGATAGTTGCCCAGGGTAAAGGTGGCCTGGAACATGAGCCACAGGAATCCAAGAAAAATGGGTAATCCGAAAATCTTGTGCGTTAATATCTGATCGATGCGCTGCGACCTGGAGAACCCGGGATCCTTCCCACTCTTTCTCATGGTCTCCTTCAGAGCACCGGCAATGAATCCATATCTGGCGTCGGCAACCAGAGTTTCGGGTTCTTCCTTAAAAAGAGTCTTGATGCGATAGGTCTCTTCCCGTGCCGTATCCTGAATCTCCAAGAAGTTTTCGGCACACGAAAGCAGATGCGCACAGCTGTCATCCTGTTCCAGTAACTTCAATGATAAGAATCTTGATGAGTAGTGATCGGTGAGTGAAGGAGTTTCGCGTATGAGTCCCTGTAAACGCATAATCGATTGCTCAATTTCTTCCCCGTAGTTGATATGAATATGCCTGATTAAGGGATCTTCTCCTTCAAAAATCCGGATCACATGATTCAATAAGCGATATATCCCTTTGCCCCGATGACTGATTGTGGGCACTACTCGTATTCCCAATAATTTTGTGAGCAAATCCATATCCAGCTTGTCCTTGCGCTCAATCAGCTCATCATACATGTTCATGGCCAGTACCACAGTGATGTCCATGTCAAGCAACTGGCTGGTTAAATAGAGGTTTCGCTCCAGGTTGTTGGCATCTACCACATTGACCACCACATCAGGCTTCTTATACATAATGTGTTCCCTGACGAACCGCTCTTCACTGGAAAAATCGGAAAGTGAATAGGTTCCCGGAAGATCTGTGATTCGAAAGCTATACCCCCTGTGGTTGAACATCGCTTCTTTCGATTCCACAGTAACTCCAGGATAATTACCTACATGTCCACGGGAATGAGATACCCGGTTAAAGAGGGTGGTTTTACCACTGTTGGGATTACCCACCAGGGCCACATCAATCACTTTACCAGGCTTAGGTAGTACAGGCCCTTTGAGCGTAGGTTCGGTAATCCGGCTCCTGGAAAGTACTGGAACTTCTTGTATATCTGAAACAGTGACCACTTCAACCAGGCTCGCTTCGCTCCTGCGAAGAGAAACATTGCTGTCCAGTATTCGGTATTCAATAGGATCTTTCAGAGGTGCTGCTTTCAATACAGTAACAGGTTTACCCCGGATAAAGCCCATTTCTGATAACCTTTTCCTGAAAGCTCCCCTACCCCGGATCCTGGTTATGGTAGCTGAATCGCCTGTATGTAAATCGTTCAGAGTCAACTTCTGTTACGTCCTCCCTTTGAAAACATACCCAAGACCTTCAATGGTTTCCCGGATATGCGAATCATTTACACTTTCTGCCTGGATAGTCACTCTGTTTTGTTCCGGCTCAGCCAGAACCTCAGTTACAGTCTTTAGATCACTTAGTCCCTTCTCTACGTTTACCTTGCAGTGGTTACAGGTCATTCCTTCCACTTGGAATGTATGAATATGTCTCTTCATGCGTTCACTTTTCTTTGCATTCTCCACCGTGTTTCTTCGGTTTTGAATTATTTTCATCAAGTACCCGTTTAGCATGAGCAGGGCCAGGAGAGCAGAAGAGATCCATTTGATCCAACCCGTAGGATGCTCATGAAGCTCAACCAGTCCTGAAGGTATAAATCCGGTGATCCACTCCCGTGGAATCAGTTCATTGATCAGTATCCCAAATAAGAGGGCTCCCCCAATGATACTCACCAGGTATACCCAGAGTGATCTTTTACCCAGTGTATTTCCAATAACTGCCATGGTGGCCACATTGGTGGCGGGACCGGCCATAAGGAGAACAAGGGCTGCACCCGGAGATAATCCCTTCAGCAATAACACAGCAGCGATGGGGATAGAGCCTGTGGCACAGATATATAGAGGAACAGAAGCCAGAATCATTAGTAACATAGCCAGGTACTCACTTGTGATTTGGTCGGTAAAGAACCCATCAGGGATCAGAACTGATAACAGTGCTGCCACCAACATTCCAATAATGAGCCACTTGGAAATATCCTGCAGCAATTCCACAAATCCATACCTGAACAGCTCTTTTAATGAACGTTCATGTTTCTCCTCTTCCGACAACAGATGGCTATCTTCAATCGGTCCGTTTTTATCTGCCCAATTACCCAGCACTCCTCCGATCACACCTGTGATAAACGCAACCACAGGCCTGATAATGGCCAGCGGGAGTCCCAGCAACGCATACGTAGCCATGATGGAATCGATACCTGTTTGGGGTGTGGAAATTAGAAAAGAGACGGTGGAGCCCCTGGTGGCTCCGTTTTTATAAAATCCCACACCTGCAGGCAGAACTCCACAAGAGCAGAGAGGCATGGGAACCCCCAGCAATGAAGCGTTCACTACAGATCTGAGATTTCGTCCACCCATAAATTTTGCAATGATATGACGCGGAAAGAACACACGCAAAACTCCTGCAAAAAGGAATCCCAGCAGCAGGTAAGGCGACATTTCATTCACCAGCCGTATCAACTCGCTCAGATAGGTTATTATCACCTCAATCACTATTACTCAATTATCGAAATACTATAACAACTGAAAACCCAGAAAGATCAAAACCGTGTAAAAGTACAACAAACTCTCTTTCGCCGATATCCTGATTTTGTGTATTTATGGTAAAATGGACTATTTTTAGTTCATGATGACATTCACCACTAGACAACGGTCCACATTTTTATTGCTTATGGCTATGCTGGCTGGATTATCAGCACAGGAGGATTCCTATATCCTCAAACGTCAAGTTTTCAAATCCAACCTTACTTCGATCAACATTTCCCCAGATGGAACTCTACTATTGGCTGGATTTCAGGACGGATCTTTCCGGCTAATGGAACCGGAATCTTTTCAGGTGAAGCTGGAAGTGAAAGAAGCCCATTATAAAGCGGTGAACGCCATGGATATGCCCCCCAAAATGGACTTCATAATGACTGCAGGTCACAATGCCATAAGGCTCTGGGATATGACCGGTAAACCTTTAGTAAACTGGAATGCCCACGCTACCACTATCTGGAACGCCGATATAAGCAGTGACGGGAAACATGCAGTCTCGTCAGCTTTCAATAAGACCTTTCTGCTCTGGGATGTAAAAAACAACACGTTGAAAGCGCATATGAAGGGACATGAAGACATTACCATGTCGGTCTCCATCAGTCCGGATAACAAGTGGATCGCCAGTGGCAGCATTGATCTCTCTGTGAAGATCTGGGACCTGGAAACTCAACAGGTGATTAAAACGCTTCAGGGTCCCACACAGGATATCTATGACGTCACCTTCAGTCCCGACAATCAATTGCTGGCCGTGGCTTCCAAAGAGCGTTCCGTCAGGATTTACAACCTGGCTGAAGAGAAACTGATCCATCTGCTAAAAGGTCACCGGGATATGGTGATGGAGGTGGCATTCAGTCCGGACGGTCAATACCTGATCAGTGGATCGGCGGATCATTCGATTATGTTGTGGGAGGTCTCCTCCGGAGAACGGATCCATCACTATATCGACAATGACGAAGCAGTCCTGGACCTGATCTTTCATCCCGACGGAGACTCCTTTTACAGCATATCTTTTGCAGGTGACCTGACCCGCTGGGGATTGCACCCGGAGATTTTCGTATTGAAATATTTTGAGCAACCCTACCGGGAGGAGTTGATGTCGGATCCTCTTTTCGAACCCAGGCAACAGGGTGAATCCAAAAAAGAGTACCAGGTCCGGATGGCTCAAGCCGCCCGGAAAAAGGCAGAGATCGTGGAGAGGTATTATGAGCGTTACCTCTCTGAGAGAGAAAGTCACCATAGCCCTGCCCAATAACATCCTTAGACACATATCCTGAAATCCGATTCATCGTACATTTGCAGCAGGTATGACCACCTTCAGCTCCATATCGTTCAAACGATTGTTTCTAAACATCAAAGTGCCTGGTGTTTAACACCTGGTACCGAGTGCTCAGTAGTATTTTTGCACTTTGCACTTTCCACTTCCCCACTTTCTCCTTTTACCTTTTCCTTTTTAACTTTTAACTTTCACACTATGCAATTGCCATATGCAGAGCCTTTTAAAACCAAGATGGTCGAACCCATGTTTCCCAGTACGAGGGCCGAACGTGAAATATGGCTCAGGGAAGCCAAATACAACCTTTTTAATCTGAAAAGTCACCAGGTATTCATTGACCTGCTAACCGATTCGGGAACCGGTGCCATGAGTCAGGAGCAGTGGGCAGCCATGATGAGAGGCGATGAATCGTATGCCGGAAGCAGCTCCTTTGATCAACTTCAGGAAACCATTACTTCTCTCACCGGATTCCCTTATGTACTGCCTACCCACCAGGGGAGAGCCGCAGAAAATGTGCTGTTCTCTGTCATGGTCAAAGAAGGGGATGTCGTACCCGGCAATGCTCATTTCGATACCACCAAAGGGCACATTGAGTACAGGAAAGCCACTGCATTTGACTGCACCATTGATGTGGCTAATGATACGACCATACATCATCCTTTCAAAGGTAACCTCGATATTGGTAAGCTGGAAAATGTATATCAGGTCTATGGAAAAGAACGGATCCCTTTTATTATTGTCACCATTACATGCAACTCTACCGGGGGACAACCGGTAAGTATGGAGAATATGAAGTCAGTTCGTCAGTTCGCAGACCAATATGGGATCCCTGTGATATTCGATGCAGCCAGGTTTGCTGAGAATGCCTATTTCATAAAAACCCGGGAGAAGGAGTATGCATCTCTTTCCATCAAGGAGATCGTGAAAGAGATGTTTGCCCTGGCAGACGGGATGACCATGAGCAGCAAGAAGGATGGAATTGTAAATATGGGTGGATTTATAGCTTTAAAAAGCAAAGCACTCTATAGGGAAGCTGCCACATTTAACATCATGTTCGAGGGGTACATTACCTACGGTGGTATGTCGGGAAGAGATATGGCAGCCCTGGCAGCAGGATTGGAAGAGGCTACTACTTTCGGCTACCTGGAAAGCCGTATAAAGCAAGTTCACTATCTGGGAGAGGTCCTGAGAGAATACGGGATCCCGGTTCAGGAACCATTTGGCGGGCATGCTATCTTTCTGGATGCCGGGAAATTCCTCTCTAAGGTCCCGAAAGAGGAGTTCATTGCTCAAACCCTGGCCCTGGAACTATACCTGGAATCCGGAGTACGAGCGGTGGAGATCGGAACACTGTTGGCTGACAGGGATCCTGAGACCAGAGAAAACCGGTATCCCAGGTTGGAAATGGTGAGACTCACTATTCCCCGCAGGGTATACAGCAGAAACCATATGGATTATGTGGCTGCTGCCCTTCACCAAATTCACCTCAGGAGCGATGAGATCACATCGGGGTATAAAATCAGGTATGAAGCGCCTATAATGCGCCATTTCACTGTGGAACTGGTAAAGATCTAAAGAAATGATTGTGCTGTTCTCCTTAATTTAGCCACCTTTACCGGTTAAATCTTAGTATGAAAGATCTTACCCAGGGAGGAGAGGGAAGAAACATATTTCGTTTTGCCCTGCCGATGTTGCTGGGACATATGTTCCAGCAGCTCTATACATTTGTGGACCAGATCATCGTAGGGCGATTCCTGGGTAAGGAAGCCCTGGCTTCGGTGGGAGCTTCATTTCCTGTCATTTTCACTCTCATCGCACTGATCATTGGAATAGCCACAGGTGGCACCATTGTCATCTCGCAGTTTTTCGGAGCGAAGAATTTTACCAAAGTAAAACGAGCCATCGACACTATCTTCATTGTGATGGCCATCTTTGCGGTGGTGATGACCCTGGTGGGAGTCTCCTTCTCGGAACAGATATTTCGGCTGATGAAGCTGCCGGAGGAGCTCATGCCCACGGCCAATACCTATTTCACCATCTATGTGTCGGGGTTGGTGGTCTTTTTCGGGTACAACGGTGTGGCAGCGGTACTGCGCGGATTGGGGGATTCTATCACCCCTCTCTATTTTCTGGTCCTGGCTACCGTGCTCAATATCGGATTGGATCTGCTTTTTATCGTAAAACTGGGATGGGGAATAGAAGGAGCTGCACTGGCCACCATTATTGCTCAGGGTACGGCTTTCATTGTAGCTGTCGTTTATCTGAATAAAACCCATGAACTGATCAAGTTCAACCTGAAAGAGTTTGCCTTTGACTGGCAGATATTCAAACAGAGCCTCCGTATTGGTCTGCCCACAGGTTTGCAACAAACTTTTGTGGCTCTGGGAATGATGGCACTCATGAGTATTGTGAACGGATTCGGCACAAACGTAGTAGCCGCCTATACTGCTGCAGGTCGTCTGGATAGCCTGGCTATCATACCCTCCATGGTCTTTTCCCATGCGCTTTCAACTTTCGTGGGACAGAATATCGGAGCCGGAAAAATTGACCGGATCAAGCGTGGTCTTACCCGTACCATGCTTATGGCTTCTGTTACCGCTGTACTGATCAGCCTGCTGCTTATTGTTTTCAAGTACCCCCTAATGAGTCTCTTTACTGAGGATCAACAGGTGATCAATATCGGAGGCGAGTATCTGACCATCGTAACATCCTTCTACCTGCTATTCACCGGAATGTTTGTTTATGGTGGAGTGATGAGGGGTGCCGGTGATACCCTGATCCCCATGTTTCTAACCCTTTTCTCTATTTGGATCATCAGGATTCCGGCTGCCGTATTACTTGGCCAGGAATACGTTCAGGTTTTCGGATTTTCTATCAAAGGAGCAGGATTGGGTGAGACCGGTATCTGGTGGGCCATTCCAGCAGGATGGGGAATTGGACTGCTTCTTACCTACTTATATTACAAGACCGGAAGGTGGAAGTCTAAAAACGCGGTCAAAGGTAAGCTGGAACCAGCCACCGTAACCCGGTAACTGGAACGTATCAATAATACCTTGCATCCTATGAAAGCAATATGGAAAGGCATTGAGGTAGTAAAATGACCGGGTTATAACATTCTTTAACGGTTTCTGTATTGATTTAGGTCTGCCGATTGGGTAACTTGGTTCGATATTTGTACGTCATATTAAAACTAACGCTACTACAATCGCCGGAATGCTCAAAAGATATTTTTATCTTTTCATACTGACTCTACTTCTGAATCCGCTTCTTCTCGGACAGGACCAGTATGTTCGTTTTCAGCGTATAACGATAAATGACGGGCTTTCACTGAGTTCTGTGTACCACATCTACCAGGACTCCAAAGGATTCATGTGGTTTGGTACCGAGGATGGTCTCAACAAATATGACGGACAGAATATCACCGTGTTTGGAGCCACCACCGATAAATATAACCTCCTTGCCAACAAATGGATTGAACTGGTATATGAGGATAAATCGGGCATGATATGGCTGGGATCAAGGGGTGGTCTTACCAAATACAATCCCCGTAAGGGTATATTTACCGCCATCAAACACGAATCCCATTCACCAAATTCACTATCCAATGATACCATAACTGCTATTGGAACAGATCTTCGCAATAATTTGTGGGTTGGGACATTTCAGGGATTGAACCGGGTTGACCGGTTGACTAATGAAGTGGAACGGATCACTCCCGAGGAACAAGAATTGGTCGGGCTCACCTCCCGGATAACAGGATTCGTTCAGGATGAAAGGGGTAATTTCTGGATTGGAACCGTCCAGGGTCTCTTCAGTTATGACAGCAAATCGGGACTATTTTTCAATGAAACAGCTGGTGATTTACTGAGGCCCAATACTTCTATTTTCCAAATAACAAATCGTGAGGATGCCCTTTGGCTGATTACCAGTGAAGGGGTGGTAAAAGTGGATCTCACCCTGGAGCAACAACACCGTTATATCCCGCTCGATTTTGTCGATCCTTCCATGGATATATCAAGATTGCTCCCCGACAGGCTGGGTCAGCTTTGGGTAACTACAGGGGACGGTCTTTACTGTTACAGGATGAATGAGATGGAGTTAACCAAGGTATTGGGAGTGGGTGGTACTACCCATTCTCTGGCCCTTAACCCTGCTGAACCTCTCCTGGAGGATAAGGATGGGAATATATGGTTTGGCACCTTTGGAAATGGGGTATTCAAGATTGATCCCCACACCTTGGAATATAATCATTACATCCACAATCCTGCAGATCCTGAAAGCCTGTCAGAGAATTCCATCAATTGCATTTTCCAGGACCGGTCCGGCTCCATGTGGTTTGGAACATTTGGAGCAGGCATCAGTATACTGGATCCTCAGTCCAACCGGTTCACTATCTTAAAAAACAATCCCTTCAATATTAATAGCCTGGCCAGTTCATTCATCTGGACCATTTATCAAACCGCTGACAGCACTTTGTGGGTTGGCACCAATGCGCACGGGATCAGCTGCTATGATCAGCGACGAGGCACCTTTACCCATTTTGACCACAATCCTTTCGATCCCACCTCACTCTCCCATTCATCGGTTAGAAAGGTCTATCAGGACAGTCAAGGGAGGATCTGGATCGGGACGGATGGAGGTGGGTTGGATCTTTACCATCCCATCGACTACTCCTTTTCTCACTTCAAACATGATCCGTCTGATTCTACCTCCATATCCAGCAATTCGGTCAGGACTGTTTATGAAGATCCGTTGGGCAGAATCTGGATTGGAACACGTCATGGTCTGAACTTGCTAAATGAGGATGGGAAAACATTTCAGCGATTTCTTACCGGAGCACCGGAAGGAGATACACCTCCACGAAACTTTATCTACTCTGCCATCTATCTCGACAGGGAAAACAACCTCTGGGTAGGCACTTATGGAGGAGGTTTGTGTAAAATGAATCCTGAAGAGGGTAGTTGTATATGCTATTATCACGATCCGGAAGATCCCACCTCCATCTCAGATAACATTGTTTTCTCAATTCATGAAGATATGCAGGGACGCTTCTGGGTGGGAACCAACAGTGGATTAAACATGTTCTATCCTGCCACAGAGTCGTTTCGGCGATTCGGGGTAGTTGAAGGATTAGCCAACGAGGTAATCTACGGAATCCTTCCAGATGATGAAAATCAGATCTGGCTCAGCACCAACCTGGGAGTTATCCGGTTTGACCCGGAGAGTTTTGAGGTGAAAAATTTCGATATGAATGATGGACTCCAGAGCAACGAGTTCAACGGAGGTGCATACCACAGGGGAGTTGACGGCAGGTTGTATTTTGGAGGGGTGTATGGACTAAATATAATTGATCCTGCCACCATTGAACCCGTTCGCAATGTAACAGAAGTTACCCTTACAGAACTGGAGGTATTGGGCAAAGAAGTGAAGATTGCCGAGGTTGATCTGGAGGAGATGTTTGAAGAAAACCCAGGGCAAATCGTAGAATTTGAAGGCGAATATTATTCCAGTGAAAATGTCACCTATATGGAAGAGATCGTGCTCGATTACAAGCATCGTTTCTTCTCCATAGAGTTCTCCGCCTTAAACAATTTACAACCGGGGAAGATCCAATACTCCTACCTGATGGAGAACCTGGAAACAGACTGGAGTGAAGCAAGCACCAGAAATTATGTCTCTTATGCCAATATGAAGGCAGGATCCTATGTATTGAAGGTAGTTGCTGAAAATGAGGATGGTTTCCGGAGCGAATCTCCCATGAGGCTAAGAATTGTAATTACACCCCCCTTCTGGCAATCCTGGTGGTTTATCCTGGTAGAAGTCTTGTTGGCTTCAGCTATTGCGGTTATGATTTACATCTATCTGGTAAAAACCCGAACCAACCGGTTATTGAAGTACCAGAATCAGCAGATCAGCCTTGCCAACGAAGCATTACGTAAATCTGAAAAGAATCTGATGGAGCTCAACGCCACAAAAGATAAATTCTTCTCTATTATCTCTCACGATCTAAAGAATCCCTTCTCCAGTCTGCTCTCAATTAGCGAATTGATGGTAGAAAGCTTTGAAGATACTGAAGAGGAAGATCACAGATCCGGTTTTAAGAAGATTAATCAGTCTGTCAAACACCTGCTCGATTTGCTGGAGAATCTGCTTACATGGTCGAGGTCACAACGTGGAAGGATTAAGTACGATCCGGTTCGATTCAATCTGAGCTCACTGATTCAGGAGAACGTAAACCTGCACAAGCTATTGGCAGAACGAAAAGGGATCTTGTTGCTGTCGCCTGACCAGAATGAGGTTTTTGCCTATGGTGACCGGGATATGATCAACAGTGTGATACGAAACCTGATGACCAATGCAGTGAAGTTTACAGACCGGGATAAAAGAGTAGAAGTGAAAGTGGAGGCCAGGGAGCAAAAGATCGAAGTGAGTATTGTGGATGAGGGCATTGGAATGACTCAAGAGAACTTGGGAAAGCTGTTCCGTATCGATGAAAAGTTTAAATCCACAGGAACAGCTGGCGAAAAAGGAACAGGACTGGGTTTGATCATATGTCGTGAGTTTGTGGAGAAAAACGGTGGTGAGATCACTGTCAGGAGCAAACCCGGGGAAGGTTCCACCTTCAGTTTCACCATTCCTAATGCAAACTAATAGCCCGCAAAGAAATCCAGTGTAGTATGAATGACAGCCGTCCTTATATCATCTCCCTCCATATATAATTCATGTTGTGCATCTTCCACCAGGTAACCCTGACAATCTTTGCCTAACATCCTGGCTCTTTCCACAAATTTATAGTGGGCTTTAGCGTTGACGACTTGCTCGTTGCCTGCTGTAAATATGAGTAAAGGGGGTTGTATCTTTTCGATGTTCTCAAACAGGGGACCGAATTGCTTACACGACTTGTGCACCCACTGAACGGAAGCACCACCTAATCTGGCTTCCGGAACCTGATCGTACGCTGCCACCTTTCTGTTGAATCGAACTACCGATCCGGTGACATCATTATCTTCAAATACTGCTTTCTCCCGATCATAAGGTGCTTGTCCCGGTCCATATTTGGGCTCTTCTCCGCTAAGCACACCTGCCAGCGGGCAGACGTAAGCACTTAAGCCTATCATGGGGGCTGAGAATACAGCAGCTTGAAAATCATCGGGATATTGTTCCAGATAGATCATCCCGATACAGCCCCCCATGGATTGCGCAAGAAGGTATACCTTTTCATGCTGATGAGGTTTTACATACTCATCATAAAAAAATTTCATATCATCGATGTAATACTTAAATGAATCGATATAACCCATATCAGGGTCTTCAGTCATTCTGCCCGACAGGCCCTGTCCCCGATGATCATGAATATAAACAGAGTACCCGTTGTTAAACAAGTCAAATATTAGCTCCTTGTATTTCAGGGCAGCCTCTGTTCTACCAGCGGATATCAAAATGGCCGACTCATTTAAAGTATCTTGTGTGAAAATCTTGTAATAAATGGATAGATCCGCTTTCCCCACGAATCTGCCTTCCATGCCTCCTGCATAGAAATCTTCAATGTGTTGAGCGTATTCCTCGTCCATCAATTGCTCTTCAGTGGTTATAGAATACTGAGTGGCATCAACAGATAAAGGAGTAAGATCTGCATGACATGAAATCAGGGTAAACAGGGATAAAAACAGCAGGTAATTTATGTGTTTCATCTGAATATGATTAGGTTTCTGAAACGCTAAAATATATATAAACATGAACAAAGCGCTGTCATTTTACTAATTTTGCCCTGAACAGAATCTATGCGACCTATGATAAGATCCATGACCGGCTATGGAAAAGCCGAGTGCCTTTTGCCTGACAAAAAACTAACCATCGAGATAAAATCCCTGAACAGCAAACAGATGGATACCGCTACCCGGTTGCCTTCTCTCTATAAGGAGAAAGAGCTGGATATCCGACGACTGATTGCAGCTGAACTACAACGGGGTAAGGTGGAGTGTAATTTCTATTATGAACTTGCCGAAGATGCTGCCACCGGGATCATCAATGAATCGGTGGTTAAGAGTTATTATGAACAACTCTACAAAATCTCGGGGGAGCTGGGACTGGACACTTCTCTGGAGCTGATGAGCACAGTCATGCGTTTGCCCGATACCATTCGCAGCGAAAAACCTGAACTGGAAGATGAGGAATGGAAAAAGGTAGATGAAACACTGCAGCAAGCCCTGCAACAGGTAAATGATTTCCGCCTCCAGGAAGGGAAAGCAATGGAAACGGATTTGCGACAGCGAGTGGATGCAATTTCAGAAAAACTGATCCGGGTGGAACCACATGAGGAAGATCGTATTCAGCGCATACGGGATCGGGTAGGAAATAACCTGGCTGAATGTCTGAATAAAGAGGATGTGGATGAGAACCGGTTTGAACAGGAATTGATCTACTACGTTGAAAAACTGGACATTTCTGAAGAGAAAGTAAGGCTTTCAAATCATTGCAAGTACTTTCTTGAGACGCTGGATGAAAAAGAGTCATCCGGTAAAAAACTTGGATTTATCTCCCAGGAGATGGGCAGGGAGATCAATACACTTGGATCCAAAGCTAATCATGCTGAGATTCAAAAGCTGGTAGTGGAAATGAAAGATGAGCTGGAACGGATCAAAGAACAAGTCCTAAATGTACTCTGATGGAAGGTAAACTATTCATCTTCAGTGCACCTTCAGGCTCTGGAAAATCTACCATCGTCCAGCATCTGAAGAAGCTGAGAATGGGACTCGCCTTCAGTATATCAGCTACCTCCCGCCAACCCAGGGAGGGTGAGATGAATGGCCGGGAGTATCACTTCATCACCCCGGAACAGTTCCAGGCAGAAATAGACAACAATGCTTTTCTGGAGTGGGAAGAGGTTTACCCCGGGCAGTACTATGGTACACTCCGCCGGGAGGTGGAGAGGATCTGGAAAAGGGGAGAACATGTCTTGTTCGACATTGATGTGTTGGGCGGAATGAATTTGAAGAAAGAGTTTGGGGAGAAGGCTTGTTCCATCTTTGTGAAACCTCCCTCTCTTAAAGTGTTGGAACAAAGGCTTCGGGACAGGGGCACTGATGATCAGGCCTCCCTGAAGAAGAGAATTGACAAGGCTGAATTTGAGATGCAATATGCTACGCAATTTGATCACATTCTGGTAAACGACTCACTGGAGGATGCACTGTCTGAAGCAGAAGCCCTGGTTAGAAAATTCCTCGAAAACTAATAGTGACATGCAAACAGGATTATACTTCGGCTCCTATAATCCCATTCACATCGGGCATTTGGCCATCGCTAACTTCATGATCGAATACAGTGATTTGAAGGAGCTCTGGTTCGTAGTCAGTCCACAGAATCCCCTTAAGGAGAAAAAAACACTCCTGAAAGATTACCACAGGCTGGAGATGGTACGCCTGGCCGTAGAGGAGGATGACCGGTTCAGAGCATCCGATATCGAATTTCGCCTGCCCACACCCTCCTATACAATTAATACACTGGCCTACCTGGAGGAGAAGAATCCGGACAGAGAATTCCAGTTAGTCATGGGAGCTGATGGTCTGCACACCTTTCATAAATGGAAACATGCCGGTCTGATTATTGAGAAGTATCACCGGCTCATCTATCCCCGACCGGGCACTGATTTGGAGGCATTATCGCACACTCCCAACGCCACCGTTGTGAATGCACCACATATAGATATCTCATCCAGCTCTATTCGCCAGGCTATTAAGGAAGGAAAAGATGTGCGGCACCTGATGCCTGCCAGATCCTATCGCTATATGCGTGAGATGCACTTCTATGAGAAGTAACCGCGTTTAATGGTCACAGATGTTTTAACACTGCTGAACCCAGTGCGGAGCACTGGCTTAGGCAGCTTATAAAACATCTGCTCCTACGATAAATGCGGTTACTTTGGGGTATGGAGAAAGGAGGCTAGGCGGGGACTTTGGATCGTTTGACAATTTCCATGCCCCGCTGTATCGCTTTCTCGTTGACAGGGATCAGGTGATGATGACGTTCAGGCAAAGATTTGCGAAGGCCCTTTATCACATTGTCGAAATCGACTACCGGTTTCACCCTGATAAATGCTCCCAGCACAACCATATTGAAAGTGATAGGGGATTTCATTCGGGCGGCTTCTGCAGTAGCCTCCACCTGAAAGATTTTTATATCATCCCTTTCAGGGTGACGGGTTATCCCATTAGGATCATAGATCATCAATCCGCCCGGCTTGACCATGGATTCAAATTTATCCACAGACTGCTGGTTCAACAGAATAGCAGTATCGTAGCTCTGCAAAACGGGAGAACTTACACGATCGTCGCTGAGGATCACAGTAACATTAGCTGTCCCACCCCTCATTTCCGGACCGTAGGAAGGCATCCAACTCACCTCCTGCTCTTGCATGATACCAGAATAGGCCAGGATCTTTCCCATGGATAGGACTCCCTGTCCCCCAAAACCTGCAATAATAATCTCTTCCGTCATACCATTTACTTTTACACATTCATTTCTGAGCACCAGGCACTAAGCACGCTAAGCACCAGGCACAAAGCACTAGTCACCAACCAACTCCCCATCTACTTTAATGTCTCCCAAAGGGTAAAATGGAAACATATTCTCTTCCATCCATATATTGGAATCGTTGGGGGTCATTCTCCATCCCGAATTACAATTGGAAACAAATTCTACAAAAGATGTTCCTTTCTTATCCCTCTGAACCTCCAGGGCTTTTCGGATGGCTTTCTTGGCTTTCCTTACCGGCCCTGGCTTATGTACTGCCTGCCGTGTCACATAATGAGTGCCGGGTAGGGTGGCAATCATCTCTGTTATCTTGTATGGCGGACCCATGGTTTCATTATTCCTCCCATACGGGGATGTGGATGATTTCATACCCTCCAGGGTAGTGGGAGCCATTTGTCCTCCGGTCATTCCATAGATGGCATTGTTTACAAAGAAGATGGTGAAATTCTCTCCCCTGTTACAGGCATGTATGGTTTCACCAGTACCAATGGCAGCCAGGTCACCGTCACCCTGATACGTAAATACGAATTTATCAGGCCACAGCCGTTTTATTCCGGTGGCAACTGCCGGAGCCCTGCCATGTGCTGCCTGTGAACAATCCACATCTAGAAACTCGTAGGCCAGTACTGAACAACCCACGGGTGCTATTCCCACGGTCTCTGACTGGATCCCCATCTCTTCAACCACCTCCATAATCAGCCGGTGGATGGTTCCATGACCGCATCCCGGACAATAGGAGAGGTTTGCATCTGTCAGCAAGGGAGTTCTTCTGTAGACCTGATTTTCAGGCTTGATAATCTCTTTGATATCCATCTAAAATCCTCCTACATATTTTTCTTCCACCGCACGTATCACATCTTCCGGGGAATGTATTTTTCCACCCAGCATTCCATAATGATGAACAGGTATTTTTCCGTTCACAGCCAATCTCACATCCTCGACCATTTGTCCTGCGCTCAACTCCACCGACATCATCCCTTTCACCCTCCTGGAAAGTCTTGATATCACTTCTGTGGGAAATGGGAATAAGGTTTGGGGTCTTAGCAGTCCAATCCGTTGTCCCCTGCCCCTTGCAATGTCTACTACCTTTTGGCAAATACGCGCACTTGATCCGTAAGCCACCAGAATGAAATCCGCATCATCACATTTGATCTTTTCGTACATCACATCTTCATTCATCTTCCTGTACTTCTCCTGAAGCTTAAGGTTATGCTCATACTGACGATCGGGGTCAAGGTTCAGAGAGGTGATAATGTTCCGCTCTCTCCCCCCGTTCTTACCGGTAATGACCCAGGACTGGTCGAATTCACTCATCCTCTCCTTCTGTGGAGGCAACTCCACCTTCTCCATCATCTGTCCAATCAATCCGTCGGTCAGGATCATAGCCGGATTACGGTACTTAAATGCCAGTTTAAATGAGAGATCCACATAATCGGCCATCTCCTGAACCGAAGCCGGAGCCATTACTATCAGCCGGTAGTCACCATGTCCTCCCCCCTTGGTGGCCTGGAAATAATCAGCTTGGGAAGGTTGAATCGTACCGAGTCCGGGACCTCCTCTGACTACATTTACAATCAAACAAGGCAGTTCTGCTCCTGCAATGTAACTGATACCTTCCTGCATAAGGCTGATGCCCGGACTGGAGGAGGAGGTCATCACCTTTTTTCCGGTTCCCGCAGCACCGTAAATCATATTGATGGAGGCTACCTCACTTTCAGCCTGCAGAACGATCATCCCTGTCCGCTCCTCAGGCTTCTGCAGCATGAGATACTCCATCACCTCCGATTGGGGCGTAATGGGGTATCCAAAGTAGCCATCCACACCAGCCCTGATAGCAGCTTCTGCAATGGCCTCATTCCCCTTCATTAATGCCAGTTCTTTCATCAATAGCAGCTTTAGTTTTGTTTAACCCGGTATACCGTAATCACACCATCGGGACAAACCACTGCACAGTTTGTGCAACCTGTACAACTCTCCGGGATTCCCATATAAGCATAGTGATATCCTTTTCCATTTACTTCTTCAGCCATATTGATAGTCTCTGTGGGGCAGTTAACCATGCAGACCTGGCAGCCTTTGCATCGCTCTACATCAACAACAATGGCACCTCTAGCTTTTGCCATACTATGCTATTTTTTTGTACAATTTTCAAATGTAACAATTCTCATTTTCCTTCTTCTGTGTTATAAGACAGGTTTACCGAATCTCGCCTTTTTTGGGATAAAAACTACTATTCCGGGATAGGATGATTCTCATGAAACCTCTTTAACCTCTCTTCCAAAGTCTCAAACTGCTCCCTCCTTACCTGTGATACACAGGCTCTTAACCCTTCTGTTCGTGTACTTCCCGTAATCTCCAATGAAATAGCACTGATCCCATAATAGAGGAGCTCTTCCACAAGTTTCGGTCCCTCAAATCCAGGATAGGACAAAGTGAAAAAGAAACCATCGGCGATGGGTTCATCCAAATCTTTTTCATATACGATACGGAATCCGTACTTCAGGAATAGTGCTTTCATAATAACGGCTTTCTCTCCATACTCCCTCACCTCGTTGATGTAATTGTATGTGCCATCATTGACTGCTTTGAATATGGCGGCCAAAGCATGCTGAGCCGTATGCGAAGCTCCTGCTGAGAGTGAATAGAGCGCCCCGTATATCATCGCATGCCCAAATTTCTCTGACGTATAATACCGCTTCAGGTCGGGATAATTCCGATTGAAAAGTGTGGGTGAAATAACCATCATACCAATACGCTGTCCGGCATAAGAAAATGCTTTAGAACTGGAGATCAAAAGCAAGTAGTTATCTGTATATTTTGCCGCTGTGGGCTGGAAAGGCGGAATTCCTGGTTTCGAAAGATCTTTGCGAAAATCCATCCCGAAATAGGCCAGATCCTCTATCACTGTTAAATCATACTTTCTGGAGATTTCTCCAATCACTTGCAGCTCCATGTCGTTCAGACATATCCAGGAGGGATTATTTGGGTTTGAGTAGAGTATGGAAGAGTATTTTCCCTTCTTAATCTCCTCCTCCATTTTTGCCTTCAGTTTTTTGCCGCGATAGTCATACAGATCAAAGGAGCCATATTCATGTCCCAGCACCAGGCACTGTTGCTTCTGAACCGGAAACCCGGGATCCAGGAACAGGGTTCCCGTTCTATTGTGATCGGAACGGTTCACTACCATAAATCCGGCCATTCCTCCCATCATCGATCCCACTGTAGGGATACAATGTTCGGGTTCCACATCCACATCCAAAAAGAGCTTAATGAACCGGGCCGACTCCTCCTTTAATGGTTTAATCCCTTCAATATTGGGATATTTCGAAGCTACTCCCTTTCTGAGGGCAATCATTTCTGCTTCAGTCCCCACAAAAGTGGGATCAAGTCCGGGCACCCCCATCTCCATCCGGATAAATTCCTCTCCCGTAATCCCTTCGATATCATTCACAATTTTTACCAGTTCCCTGATGGTGGCCCTACCGGCAGGATGAATACCAAAGGCATCAATAACTTCATTGACAACCTCAGTGGGAATGGGGGTGGGTTTCATACTATCCTTGTTTGCAATCCAGTGTGAAAATAAGTAAAGGCAAATAGATCTGTTGTGTCTAACAGCATATGGGATATGTGTTATACAACGGGTTTCTCAATCCTTATTCGTGCATCTACTACTACCAGCCGATCTCCTGTTCCCATAATAGGATTCAGGTCCATTTCAACGATTTCGGTGGCATGCCTTAATATGCTGGAGAGCCTCACAATAATCTCTGCGTAAGAGCTGATTTGTATCCCTTGCTGTCCTCTTGTTCCTTCAAGCATTTTGAATCCTTTCAGGGAACGGATCATCTGTTGGGCTTCTGCCATGGAGAGAGGGGCAAGTCCGGAGGCGAGGTCTTTCATGACTTCCACATAAATGCCCCCAATCCCGCACAGGATTATATGCCCGTAACCGGATTCATATTTAGCTCCAGCAAATAGTTCCAGTCCCTCAAGCATGGGCTGCAACAACACACCAGTGGCTCCTTCGATCCGCATCAGATGTTGGAATTGATGCATAAGCTCTTCCTCATTGTCAATGCCCAGGATCACACCCCCCACATCTGATTTGTGGACAGGTCCCACCACTTTCATGGCAAGGGGATATCCCGTTCTGTTGGCTGATGCCAGAAGTTTTCCCTCTGTTTTAACCACCTCCTCGGCTACCCTGGGAATACCACCAGCATCCAGGATACGCTGGATCGAACCGGGAGAAAGAAATCCATCTTTGGCATCACCTATTTCACTCCTGATGGCCTCCAGGTCGATCCCGTCCATGATGGGTTGGCTATCGGCAGGCGAAGGCCGGCGGTAGATGGTGGTCAGTGCCTTTCCCAATAATACTTCGTCGGGAAAATTGATGTGCCCGTGAGAAAGAAATTCCTCAACCTCTTTTGCTGCTGTGGTAATCGAGGGAAGTACTGGAAATATGGGCTTTTTGCAAGTTTGCATCTTTTCATGCAGCACCTTATATACATCGAATACAGGAGCCAGACCGGGGGTTCCGAATATGACTACAATCCCATCGATCTCTTGAAAGGAGGATTCACAGAAATCGATGCTGGTTCCCAGCTGATCTGCATTTCCAGTAGCTAACATATCGATAGGATTGGAGGCAGATGAACCCGGATAGAGATGGGTAATCAATTGTTCCACATCTGCTCCTTCCAGGTGAGGAACATCCATTCCTCCTTCTACCAACGCATCTGTCAACATGACTGCAGGCCCCCCTGCATGGGTAATAATGGCCAGATTCTTTCCTCTCATGGGGGGATAGAGCATGACCGATGCCACGGTGGTGAGTTCTTCCCTTCCGTAACAACGCACTATACCCGCTTTCCGGAAGAGTGCATCTACTGCCATATCAGAACTTGCCATGGCTCCCGTGTGTGACGAGGCAGCCCTGCTTCCGGCATCTGTGGTCCCTGCCTTGATAGCTGCAATCTGACACCCTTTCTTGATCAGTGATGTGGCATGCCTGAGCAGCCGGTCGGGATCCTTAATGGTCTCAAAATAGAGCAGCTTTACCCTCGAAGACCTCCCCTCTTCATAAGTTTCATCAAAATATTGAAGCACATCCTCTACTCCCAGCTGAGCTGAATTTCCTACTGAAAAAACATGATTGAAGGTTAGCCCTTTCTGTAAACCCGATTCCATAATGAAAACTGCAGTGGCGCCACTTCCGGAAATGAAATCGCAACCTTTAGGATCGAGCTTGGGTATGGGCAGGGTAAAGACACCCTGATAGGCAGGGGTCATCACTCCAATGCAATTGGGACCGATCAATGCCGCATCATATCTCCTGCAGATCTCTGCAATCTCCCTCTCAATGGCACCTCCCTCCTCATTCTCCTCACTAAATCCTGCAGATACAATAATAAATGCCCTGGTGCCCCGGGTTTCAGCCAATTCTCTTACGATTTCCAGGCACAGCGTTGCGGGTACGGCCAGGAAAGCCAGGTCACTTTCAGGCAGCTCCTTAACTGTCTGGTAAGATGGCAATCCCTGTATAATATGCTCCTTTGGATTCAAAGCATAGAGTTCACCTTTGTAAGTACCGGTACGGATGTTATGAAAGAGTTTTCCCCCTGGCTTGACAATGTTATTAGAAGCGCCAACAACCACAATACTCTTAGGGTCAATAAGTTGCTGATTCACCATGTGCGTCTGGTTTGTTGACCCAAAGATAAGAAAGCTGGAAGTTGGCTTTGCAGGAATCGGAGTGTCTTAGAACATAGCCTTAGAACAGGCTGTAAAAAAGTAAGGCAAGTTGCTACTCTCCCTAAAACCCTCAAAAGATTCGCAACTTGCCTTGCACCCCAACAATTACTTTCAGGCTATATTAACATAAATGGTTCGCATTTGTTGCCAAATGAACTCATTTTAACAAAAACGTGAATGATTTTTAACATTTCTACAATCCGGGAAGGGTCATCCGGCAAGTACCGATTTCACCTTCACTCCGGGTAGTCTGCCCAGTTTCCCGGTCAAAGCTCCGATATGATCTGTATTCCCCTCAAGGACCAGGGAGATCACATTGGTAGATCGGTCCCTCAGGGGAATCCCCTGCCTTCCCAGGATCAACTCAGAATGCTCAGAAATAATAGAATTGATTCGCTGAATATCACCTTCTTCTGTGACTATCACGATTACAGCTCCAATACGGTTTTCCATATTATTTGTTAGCTGTCTTCACAAAATAAGCCACCTTTTCCAACGAAGTGATCATATCGTATTCATCCAGATACACTTCGGGAGCTACATTCAAAGGTACAGTGGTGAAATTGAGTACACCTTTGATCCCGGCCTCCACCAACTGTTCAGAAACCTCGGTAGCAGAATCTGCCGGTACAGTCATGATCGCAATGGATATGTTATGAGACTCCACCACCTCTTTCAGTCGATTGAGGGGGTAGCACTTCACACCCGATATTACCCGTTCGATCTTATTGGTATCCACATCAAAGGTGGCAATGATATTGAGTTTGGAACGTTTTCCAACGAAGTAGGTGGTGACTGCCCGACCCAGCTTACCCACTCCG
>CAZURA010000042.1:0-35478 GCA_964622985.1 uncultured Bacteroides sp.
TGTCCAGTTCCAATCTGCTCTTTCGTACAGGAAAATATGCCAGGAAACCTGCAGCAGATGTGATCACGCCGGAGATCAGTATCTGAAACAGATCGTCCTCCTGATAGATCAGGGCCACAGGTATGGCCAACCACATGAAAATTCCTTCTGTGATAAGAATGAGTCCGAGAATCCGGATGATCGTTCGGGCATTTAACATGGGCTATCTCAATTGAAAAACTTTCCGATGGTATGGATCACTCCAGGCAGGGCAAACACAACCGTACGGTCGTAGGGTTTGATTTGAGTATCCCCGTGAGCAATTATTGCGTTATTACCCCGGATCACTCCTCCTACTATGGCCTCTTTTGGAAAGTTAATATCAGAGATTTTGCCCAGGGTAGCGGGTGAACCTGGTTTTACCTGGAATTCCATCACCTCAGCTTCGGTACCTGTGAGGCATTTGATGCTTGAAACCTCTTCGGACATGGTAAATCGGAAAATCCGGCTTGCCGTTATCAATTTCTTATTAATGATCGTATCCACGCCGATTTTTTCCGCCAGGTGGATGTAATCCATATTCTCTACTTCTGCAATGGTTCTTTTCACCCCCAAATGCTTGGCCAGCAGACAGGAGAGAATATTGGTCTCCGAATTCCCTGTCACCGCAATAAAGGCATCCATCTTTTCCAATCCTTCCTGTTTGAGCAACTCCATGTCTGTCCCATCGCCGTTGATCACCAGGGTATTACTCAACATGTTGGAAAGCTTGTAGCTTTTTTGCCGGTCCTGTTCAATCAGCTTCACATAATGCTGACTACCGAGAGACTCGGCTGTTTTCCACCCAATCCTGCTCCCGCCGAGGATCATGATATCCCTCACTTCAAATTGCTTCTTGCCAGAATACTTATATAGCTCTTTCAGGCCCTTTTTGCTGCTGATCACATAGACCAGATCGCCCACTTCAAACCGGTCATCTCCGGTAGGGACTATTGTGTGCCCACGTCTGGTTATAGCTACTGCCCTGTATTCTAAACCATTATCTCCGGGAGCCAACTCCCTCAGGGTTTTGTCTATGATGGGGGCATCTTGATCCAGCCGAATCACGTACATATGAAGTTTACCTCCTGAAAACTCCACCACTTCGGTACTGCCAGTCTCTGAAAGTAATCCAACTATTTCGCGGGCAGCGATCTTCTCCGGATAGATCATATAATCCACACCCAGGTTCTCGAAGGTCTCTTTGTTGGCAGGCAGGAGATATTCCTGATTATCTATCCTGGCAATGGTCTTTTTTGCACCCAGTCTCTTGCTTAAAACAGATGAGTTGATATTCACATCTTCGGAGAAGGTAACTGCGATGTAAAGATCTGCCTTATTGATCTTAGCCTCTTTAAGGTGCAAGATTGAATTGGCGTTCCCCTCAATGGTAAGCACATCCAGTGCACTACTGATTACCTTTAATCGTTCCAGATCATTATCGATAACCACAAGCTCATGCTCCTCACTGCTCAACATCTTGGCCAGATGTCTCCCCACTTCGCCTGCACCGGCAATAACAATTCGCATAGCAAATGAAAAATAACATGGCAAAATAACAGATAATTGTCCAATTGAACGAATGGATGCACCTTTTTTTACCATCTTTTCAAATAGGCTCCCCGTTGCCGGGTGTAATGAACCGGGTTTCCCGAAATCTCTATCCGACGGGTATACCATGGGCGGTTTGACCCATCCACGATCAGGACACCCGGAAAACTAGCAAAACTTCTAACTACATTATAGAGTGCAGGTTCCTGAGATAACAGGATGAAATCCGACTTCCTGTAGAAGTGCTTTGAAGGATCCAATAGCAGGGGCAGCAAGTGGCTGCCATAACGCCGGTCTGATTGACCCGCGATCACCCAGCCTGAGACCCTATCGTTTCCCAACTTACATACCCCTTGTGATAACTGAATACAGTGAGATACCGATCCCATGCAACGGGATGAATCACTCACCTGGCATACCTGCACCTGATATTGGTGCGGGGACCAGACAGAACCCATATATTGTTTCATAGCAGCCGTTGTAAGGCTATCGCTGCTCCATATATAGTGATCCACTTGGTACCCTTCACGGAATGTTATTAGGCTGCCTCCTCTGAAATGACCTACAACCAGTTCTGCCGAATAGAGCTCCCTGTATCGCGTGAGGGAAGTCCAGCCCAAAGTGACCACCATCGCTAGTAGCAACATGTACCTGGGAAAACTGGATTTGATGTTAAGGATCACAATGACCAGGAAGATGATGGTAAGGATCAGAAATAGAGTAGTTTTTTCCATGCTAAGTTCCCCAATCACTGATCCCGGCAGCGAAGCGATACATTCCATCAATCGGTTCATCAGTCTGCTCGTGACCATCAACAACCCATTAAATACACCGTTCAGTACACCTGTGGCCATGAATGGGACAGATAGCATAAAAAGCGTGATGATTGCACTCAACAGTGGAATGGCTATTAAATTGGTAAGTAAGGAGTAGAGGGGCCATTGATGAAAATAGTAAATCACCAGAGGAGCCGTTGCCAGTTGGGCAGCCACACTTACCAGAGTAGCATCCCGTATCCATTTCAGAAGAGTGTGTTTCACCGGGATCAGTTTTCTGAGGTGAGGATAGAGGGTCACAATACCCAGCACTGCTGCATAAGAGAGCTGAAATCCCACCTCCAATAGCTTCAAAGGATTCAGACACATCAGAACAAATGCCGAAACCAGAATGGCATTCACCGGGTGAGTTTGCTGATCGATCATACGGGCCAATGTGTAGAGTGTAAACATGGTTACCGACCTGCAAACTGAGGAGGAAAAACCTGTGACAGAAGCATATATCCAGAGCATGCCAATAAGGATCAAGCCACGTATGTATTCCCTGCGGGTCCACCTGACCAACCAGGACAGGGAATGGTAAAGAACCCACCAGATCAGTCCCACATGCAAACCGGAAACAGCCAGCAGATGCATTCCCCCAGCACCTGAGAAAGATTGCCTCATATCATCTGTAAGAGTTGACCTGTCGCCCAGGCAAACAGCCCTGAGCAGAGAGATTTCTTCAGGAGCACCTCTCCATGCACCGGATATTTCATTTCGGAGGTTGACTGCCCGGATACCTTTCCGGTTCTGCTCCTCCACCCTATGGTTCAACGGACTTCGGTCCACCGTGAAAAACCTGTACCAGTAATCCTTCCTTTGCATAATCGCTTCATAGTCCGGGGCTCCCTTATTCCCACTGTTCATTATGGGTGAAAGAGTGCCTGCAAATTGCCAGATCTCACCGGAAGCCGGCCATACGGAATCGACAGGTAAATCCAGGTATATTTTCAGATTAGAACGAACAACCATACTGGTGTCTTCAGTAATCACACTTGTGAGGCACATATCCAAATGCCAGGATCTGTCGCCCTGGGACGGATCTTCCAGAACCTCACCCCTGATGATCAACAATTTACCGGTGGGCAGCAAAGGATTTTGTGGTTTCATCATCTGTCCGGTAGCATAACCCACAATCATGAATAGAAAGCATCCAACACTGCCGAACAACCATCCGGGATACCCTGGATTTTTATTGATCTTCAAATAGATGAGTATCAGAAAAGTCCAGAGTGTCACACTTGCCACGACAGCTTCCCAAATGGGTACAGGAAACAGCTGTTGGCCACCTGCCAGAGAACCTCCGGCAAAAGGAAGGAGAATCCTGGCTACTGGAGCCCTGCGCAGATCAAACATCGATTAATTACCTGCCTTTTACATCTCTATGTGACCAACTGATAAATATCTGTTAATCTTTCTCTATTTTATTTTGAACCTTGAAGTATGTCTGTTAGCTTTATATCCCAGAATGGGTAAGAAACTTTAACTAACAGTATATGTCTACTCTAACAACAACACACATGGATGTTCCTTTAAAGAACCCCCTGATCCTTGGAGCCAGTAACCTGGTGAACCATATTGACAAATTGAAGAAAGCTGAAGAGGCCGGTGTGGCAGCAGTGGTTTACCGTTCCCTTTTCGAGGAACAGATCCATCTGGAGGATTACGAAATGAGCAGTCAGCTCGAGGCTTTTGATGAACGTCATGCCGAAATGATCAATCTCTTTCCCAAAATTGAACATGGCGGTCCCAAGGAGCATATCTATAACCTGGAACAGGTCATTAACACCCTTTCCATTCCGGTTTTTGCCAGTCTGAATGCCATATACAAAGAGTCGTGGATTGAATATGCCAGCCTGCTGGAACAGGCCGGAGCCGCTGGACTGGAACTCAACTTTTTCTCAGTCCCGCGTGACTTCAATAAATCGGGTCATGATATCATCCAGCAACAGATCGAATTTCTGAAAGCTGTAAAATCAGTAGTCAAAATCCCGGTCTGTGTGAAATTGAGCCCATTTTATTCCAACATTCTGAAGACTGTGAAAGATCTGGATGAAGCAGGTGCAGATGCATTTATTGTGTTCAACAGGCTTTTCGAGCCAGATATAGATGTGGAGACAGAGAAGCATGTTTCTCCCTGGAACCTGAGTACGCACAGTGACCACAGGTTATCCATCCGGTACATCGGACTGCTGTATGATAATGTACAGGCCAACTTAGTGGGCAACAATGGGATTTACGAAGGTTTCGATATGGTAAAGATGATCCTGGCAGGTGCTTCCGCTGTACAAGCCGTGAGCACTTTCTACCACAATGGTGTGGATCATGCGTCCGTGATGCTGAAAGAGATGGAAGAGTGGATGGATCGGAAAGGGTATGACTCCATTGAAGCATTCAAAGGCAAATTGAGCAGCAAAGCGATCAATGATCCGTTCGTCTATAAGCGTGCGCAGTATATCGACATGATCCTGAAATCAGACGAGTTTCTCAAATAAGCGCTCAGTGCTCAGTGCTTAGAGCTCACTTCTTCGGGTAGACAATCTTATATTCTTTATCCACCTTCCCCCTGCTAATGCCATTCAGGCGGGTGGTGATGAGTTTTCGACGGATAGGATTGATCCGGTCCACAAATAGCTTTCCATCCAAATGATCGTATTCATGCTGAATTACCCTGGCCCTGATGCCATCGTACTCCTCTTCATGCAGGTTCCAGTGTTCATCGAAATACTCGATACGCACGTGGGCCGGTCTTGATACTTCCTCGCGAATATTGGGCAGACTCAGACACCCTTCTTCGAATGACCAGACATCCCCCCACTCATCAAGGATATAGGGATTGATGAAGACCTTTCTGAAATCCTTCAATTCGGGTTCTCCCTTATCCTCGCTGATGGGAGTGGTATCTACCACAAATATCCTGAGCGATTTTCCCACCTGAGGAGCTGCAAGACCAATGCCATCGCTGGCACGCATGGTCTCAAACATATCGGATATAAGTTGATCCAATCCTTCAAAATCCTCATGGATTTCCTGAGCCACCTTGCGTAGGACTGACATTCCATATACATAAACCGGTAATACCATTGCGATCTAAAAAATTAAACTTCTTCTATTAACATCTATTCCAGTGAATTGTTTTTACTCTCCAGAAAGGATTGAAGAATGAGGGCCGCACTTACCTTATCGACGTTTCCTTTTACCTTCCGCTCCGATTTCTTCATCCCACCTGTCACCAGTGCATCCATAGCCATTTTTGAAGTAAAACGTTCATCCATCCACTCCACCTTTATCCCAGGGAACCGCTTTTTAAACGCCGCAACAAAAAACCGGATCTGTTTCATGGGTTCAGAATCGGTATGATCCATCCTTCTGGGATATCCTACCACCAGCACCTTCACCTTTTCCCTGGAAGTGTAGGTTTCAATATAGTGCATCAGTTCATGGGTAAGCACTGTTTCCAGCGGTGATGCAATGATCTGGTCCGGATCGGTCACCGCCAGCCCGGTTCGCTTTAACCCATAATCAATTGCCAATATCCTGCCCATTATCCCAGATTTGGCTGCAAAGGTAAAATTTTCCTGCAGCATATGCCAGATAAGCAAACTGGCATTTTTTTGCGCAGCAAACCGAGCTTGCGAGCTCGACGGAGTCAAATAAGCACTTTGTGTTCTGGTATATGCTGCAGGTATATAAAAAAGCCGTCCACTTTCGCAGACGGCTCGATATATATGTATGGAAGAATACTAGATCTTCGGTGCATGTTCGAGACTGGCCATCCTTACATAGCTGTCATATCTCCATTTTGCATTGGTTTGAGCAGCTTTGAACAATTGGGCCGCTTCTGCCGGAAACGCTTTTTGCAAGGAAGTATACCGGACTTCAGATTTCAGGAACGACTGGAACTGGTCCCACTGAGGCTCCTTGGAATCCAGAAGGAACGGGTTTTTACCCTCCTCTTCAAGCATAGGATTGTACCGGTAGAGATGCCAATATCCACTCTCTACTGCAAATTTACCCTGTGCCTGAGCTTTACCCATGCCTGAACGCAATCCATGATTGATACAGGGCGAGTACGCGATGATTACAGATGGTCCTGGATACGCTTCAGCTTCCCTGACAGCCTTCAGAAACTGTGACTGGCTGGCTCCCATGGAAACTTGGGCAACATAGACATAGCCGTAAGTCATGGCCATCATACCAAGATCCTTCTTACGGATCTTCTTTCCGGAAGCTGCAAATTTGGCCACAGCACCCACCGGGGTTGCCTTTGAAGCCTGTCCACCGGTATTGGAATAGACTTCTGTATCCATCACCAGTATATTCAAATCTTCACCAGAGGCAATCACATGGTCGAGTCCACCAAAACCGATATCGTAAGCCCAGCCATCTCCTCCAAATACCCATACTGATTTCTTGATCAGGTACTGTTTCAGGCATTTGATCTCCTCGGCCAGAGGATGAGTCTCCTTCTCCAGAACTTCCAGCAGATGGGCCGAAGCGGTTTTCGAAGCCTCCAGATCTTCCATGGCATCTATCCACCCTACAAAAGCTTCTTTTGTGGCCGGTTTCACTTCATCCATGGTTGCATGCATCCTGTTCCGGATCCTTTCCCGGTTCTTATTTACACCAATGGCCAGTCCAAATCCATACTCCGCATTGTCTTCAAACAGGGAGTTGGCCCAGGCCGGACCCTGTCCATTCACATTCGCACAATAGGGAGTAGATGGGGCTGAACCTCCGTAAATAGAAGAACAACCCGTGGCATTTGCCACCATCATCTGATCTCCATAAAGCTGAGTGATCAATTTGATGTAGGGCGTTTCACCACATCCTGCACATGCTCCTGAGAACTCAAACAGAGGCTGAGCAAACTGGCTGTTTTTCACCGTTTGTTTTTTATCCACCAGGTGATCCTTGTAAGAGATTTCCTTGATCAGGTGATCCCAGAGCGGTATTTCTTCCTCCTGAGTTGCCAGAGGTTTCATCTCCAAAGCTTTGATTTTTGAAGGACAGACATCGGCACAGTTACCGCAACCGGTACAATCAAGTACCGAAACCTGGATCTTGAATTTCAATCCTGAAAATGCTTTTCCAGTGGCATCCAGGGTAGCACATCCATCAGGCAGGTTACTGGCTTCCTTCTCATCAATCAGGAACGGTCTGATAGCTGCATGTGGACACACGTAAGCACATTGATTACACTGGATGCAGTTCTCTCCGATCCATTCCGGAACATTGACAGCAATCCCGCGTTTCTCATACTGGGAAGTCCCTGCTGGAAAAGTACCATCTTCCCGGCCTGCAAATACACTAACAGGAAGATCATCTCCCTGCAGGTTATTGATGGGTTCCACCACATTCTTGATGAATTCAGGAATCTCACGTTCATCTTTCTTCTCCTTCGCTGCCAGTTTGGCCCACTCCGGCTTCACTTCAATCTGGATTACATCTCCTCCCTTCTCCACAGCAGCGAAGTTCATGTTCACTACCTCTTCCCCTTTTCGACCAAAACTCTTGATGATAAACTTACGCATTGCATCCACTGCCTGATCATAAGGAATGATATCAGCGATTTTGAAGAATGATGACTGCATAATGGTGTTGGTTCGGTTACCCAGTCCAATCTCCATGGCCAGCTTAGTGCCATTTATGATATAGAAATTAATCTGGTGTTGTGCCATATATTTCTTCATATGGTCGGGAAGCTGGTCAACTGTCTCCTTCTCATCCCAAATGGAGTTGAGCAGGAAGGTGCCGCCATCTTTCAGTCCTCTTAACATATCATACTTCTCCAGGTACGAAGGAACGTGACATGCCACAAAATCGGGTGTACCCACCAGGTAGGGTGAACGTATGGGCTGGTCTCCAAACCTCAGGTGTGAGGTGGTAATTCCGCCTGATTTTTTTGAATCATAGGCAAAGTATGCCTGGCAGTACTTATCCGTGGTTTCACCAATAATCATGATGGAGTTCTTATTGGCCCCAACTGTTCCATCAGAACCCAATCCGTAGAACTTGCCTTCAAATGTGCCCTTCTGACTCATGGAGATCTCTGGCAACAGCGGCAGAGAATTAAAGGTGACATCATCCACAATCCCCACCGTAAACCTGTTCTTGGGTTCTTTCATTTTCAGGTTCTCAAATACCGACAACATCATGGCAGGGGTGGTATCTTTTGAAGAGAGGCCATAACGACCACCCACAATTACCGGAGCATTCTCTTTTCCGTAAAAAATGTCTTTTACATCCAGGTAGAGAGGCTCACCATTGGCTCCCGGCTCTTTAGTACGGTCCAATACAGCAATTCGCTTTACTGAATCAGGGATCACATCCAGGAAATACTTCGCAGAGAAGGGCCTGTAAAGGTGTACAGTAACCAGTCCGGTCTTCTCCCCCTTTGCATTCAGATAATCAATTACCTCCATAATAGTCTCTGTTATGGAACCCATGGCAATGACTATGTTCTCCGCATCTTCCGCACCATAATAGGTGAAAGGTTTGTAGTCTCGACCGGTAAGCTTGCTGATCTCTTTCATATAAGCCGCCACCTGATCTGGAATGGCCTCGTAATAGGAATTTGAAGCTTCGCGGGACTGGAAGTAGATATCCGGATTCTGTGCCAATCCCCTGGTTACCGGATGTTCCGGATTCAGCGCATTATCTCTGAATGCTTTCAGTGCATCCATATCCAGCAATTTTTTCAGGTCTTCGGGATCAGGTACCTCTACTTTCTGAATCTCATGGGACGTGCGAAAACCATCAAAGAAATGGAGGAAAGGGATTCGGGTCTTGATGGAAGCCAGGTGAGCTACCCCTGCCAGATCCATCACCTGCTGGACACTTCCTGTGGCCAGCATGGCAAATCCAGTGTGCCGGGTTGACATGACATCGCTGTGGTCGCCAAATATGGAAAGAGCTTGCGCTGCAAGGCTTCGTGCTGACACATGAAATACTCCGGGTAATAATTCACCTGAGATTTTATACATGTTGGGAATCATCAGCAACAATCCCTGGGAAGCAGTAAATGTGGAAGTAAGGGTGCCGCTCTGAAGAGAACCGTGTACGGCACCTGCTGCTCCTGCTTCAGACTGCATCTCTGTGACCTTCACTGTCTCCCCGAAAATATTCTTTCTACCATTGGCAGACCATTCATCCACATACTCAGCCATATTCGAAGAAGGGGTAATAGGATAGATGGCAGCCACCTCACTGAACATGTAGGCAATATGTGCGGCCGCATAATTGCCATCGCATGTGAGAAAATTCTTCTTATTAGCCATATTATTTTGCTTAAGTATTTAAATTACAACTAGTTAACTAAATCTATTAACGTCACCCAAAATTAGTAAAATAGGATTAATTGTGATAGCAATAACGTAATATAAATTCATTTCAAATTAACAAAAAATGACGGCCGTAGCCGTCATTTTTTTTATGATCTTGAACAGCTTATCCGCTGTTCATAGATATTAGAAACTCTTCGTTGGAGGCTGTTTTATTAATACGATCCCTCAAGAACTCCATGGCTTCTACAGAGTTCATATCGGAGAGATAATTTCTTAAGATCCATATCTTATCCAGCATGGGTTTATCAAGCAACAGATCTTCCCTTCGGGTACTTGACGGATTGACATCCACTGATGGGTATACCCGCTTATTGGAAAGCTTCCTGTCGAGCTGCAATTCCATATTGCCTGTTCCCTTGAACTCTTCGAAGATCACATCATCCATTTTGGAACCGGTTTCAGTAAGTGCTGTGGCCAGAATGGTAAGTGATCCGCCGTCCTCTATATTCCTGGCAGCACCAAAGAATCGCTTGGGCTTATGCAAAGCGTTGGCATCGACTCCACCAGACAATACCTTTCCTGAGGCAGGTGCAATAGTATTGTATGCCCTGGCAAGCCTGGTAATAGAATCCAGCAGAATGACGACGTCATGACCGCACTCCACCAGACGTTTGGCTTTTTCAAGAACAATATTTGCCACTCTCACATGTCTTTCAGCAGGTTCATCAAATGTGGAGGAGATCACCTCTGCATTCACATTCCTCGCCATGTCGGTCACCTCCTCAGGCCTTTCATCGATAAGCAGGACGATCATATGGACCTCTGGGTGATTGGCTGCTATGGCGTTGGCCACATCTTTCAGCAATACAGTCTTTCCGGTTTTTGGCTGGGCTACGATCAGGCCACGCTGCCCTTTTCCGATGGGTGAGAACATGTCAACCACCCTGATGGAAAGGTTATTCTGTCCATTACCTACTAAAGTAAACTTGGAATCGGGGAAAAGCGGGGTGAGGTAATCGAAAGGTACCCGGTCCCTGATATAATCGGGGCTACGGCCATTGATCTCTTCTACTTTAATAAGAGGAAAATACTTCTCTCCCTCCTTGGGAGGACGAATTGTACCTTTCACATTATCACCGGTTTTCAGGCCAAACAGTTTGATCTGACTTTGAGATACGTATATGTCGTCGGGAGAATTGAGATAGTTATAATCCGAGGACCTGAGAAATCCATACCCGTCGGGCATGATCTCCAGCACTCCGGAGTTGGTTATCAATCCTTCAAAATCATATTTGTCAATTTCCCTGCGCTCATAGGGTTTCTTGTACCCGTTCCTGTCACCACGCTCTTCTCTTCCACCTCGCTCACCTCGGTCCATACGCTCTGGCCTATCTCCTCTTTCCCCTCGTTCACCCCGGTCGCCTTTTTCACCTGATGGTCTTCTGTGAAACCTTCATCTCCTCTACGTCCGCCCTCTTTTTTGAAAGGCTTGTCATCCTTTGACTTAGGACGTTCTTTCAGTTCTTTGCCAGAATCTTTTTCCGGAGAAGCAGCAACTTCGGTCTTCTCAGTCACAGCTTCAGCCTTTATTTCGGATTCGCGTTTCTTCTCCTTCTTTGGCCTTCCCGGTCTTTTCTTTGGCTCCTGCTGGGAGCTATCAGATTTAGCTTCTACAGTGTCTTTCCGGATATTATCCTTTTCAGTCTTCTCCTTCTTGGCGCTCTCCTTTTTGGGACTCTCCTTTTTATTGGTTTTGCTTTCAGAAACAACAATGGCTTGTGTATCCAGGATTTTATAAATAAGATCCTGTTTTCTGAAAGATTCTACCCTCTTGATTTTAAGCTCTTTAGCTATATCACGCAACTCCGAGAGAAGCTTCTTGTTCAATTCGAGAATATCGTACATAAAAATGTGGTAATTAAATAATAATCCTGTGCGGATAATTGTAAGTCAAATGTTTTGGAATAAAATAGAATGGAACTATCGTTCGTTAGAATGGAATTCTGATGCAAACTTAAAAGAATTATGGTGAACTACCAAAAATAATATATATTTAGGATCCTTTTTACCAGCTCAAGCCTCTACTCAATGAGACAGCTCAAGATTATCAAACAGGTGACCAACCGGGAAACACCTTCTCTGGATAAGTACCTTCATGAGATTGGTAAAGTGGACCTGATTACGGCTGAAGAGGAGGTGGAACTTGCCAGACGGATTCGAAAAGGAGATGCCGTTGCCATGGAAAAACTGATCAAAGCCAACCTCAGGTTTGTGGTTTCTGTCTCCAAGCAATACCAGAACCAGGGATTGAGTCTGCCTGACCTGATCAATGAAGGAAACCTGGGTCTGATCAAAGCGGCTCAACGATTTGATGAAACCCGCGGATTCAAGTTCATCAGTTACGCCGTTTGGTGGATCCGCCAGTCGATCCTTCAGGCGCTTGCAGAACAGGCACGTATTGTGAGGCTTCCGCTAAATAAGATAGGTTCCATAAATAAGATCAATAAGACTTTTGCTGAACTTGAACAGAAGTTTGAGAGGGAGCCCACTGTACTTGAGATTGCACAAACCCTGGAGCTGGCTCCGGAGGATGTGAAAGATGCCATTCGAAGTTCAGGCCGGCATGTCTCCATGGATGCTCCTCTTCAGGATGGGGAGGACGGCAACATGTATGATGTGCTGCTTAATGGTGAGACTCCTACTCCTGACCGGAGATTGCTCAATGATTCTCTTAGGAAAGAGATTGAGCGCGCGCTGAGCACTCTCACATACAGGGAAGCCAGCATCATTCGCCTCTATTTTGGATTAAACGGTAAACATCCGCACACCCTGGAGGAGATCGGAGAAGAGTTTAACCTGACCCGGGAACGTGTTCGACAAATTAAGGAGAAAGCCATTAAAAGGCTGAAGCATACTACCCGAAGCAAAATCCTTAAAAGTTACCTGGGGTAGCCTGCTTTCTACGCATTCTCTACTGCTTGATAATATCACCTGCACTGGAACTCCGGGAGTGGACTACCTTGGCATCGCCCCGGTAAAAAATGTTCCCCGCACTGGATGCATTCATGGAAATCTCCTCGGTGGCAGTTACCCTGGCATCACCGGCACTGGAAACATCTACTGTAGCCTTTTCCGCCACCAGGTCAAATGCATTCAGATCTCCTGCACTGCTCAGGTTCACATCCAGTTCCCTGGCACTTCCTGCAATACGTGCATCGCCACTGGAGCTGATATCCAGCCAAATTCTATCGGCATCCACTTCAAGCGTCAGATCACCTGCACTGCTTATACCCAGCTTCAGATCTTTACAGGTGAAAGGCGTTTGACCTTCACAATCACCTGCACTGCTGATCTTCAGCTCAGTGAGTTCCGGAAGAGTAACATGCACTTTTTTAGACCTGGCGCGTCTGATGTTTACACGATCGGTTTTCACAACAAGCAGATGACCCCTGAGTTCGGTTAAGATCACCTCTTGCAGGTTCTCATCTGCTTCCACAATAACTTCGAAATCTTCCCCTTCAGAGAGGTATACATCAATTCCTGTACTCACATGTACCCCGGTAAAGCCGTCAACATCCCTGATCTCTTCAACTACATTTCCATTGCCTGAAATTCCATGATCCCATCCGTCTATGTAGCAAGATCCCAGGACGACTGACATGATGATAAATAAGAAGGCTGCTCTTTTCATTATTTCATTGTTTTATTGGTTATAGCTTACATAACGTATAGACGATTGGAGAGGAAATATGTTACTCCACCTCCAATACCAATCCTTTCAGATACTCCCCTTCGAGATGAAAAATACTGACTGGGTGATCGGGTGGCTGGGAGAGGTGGTGAAGGATCCGAACTTTACGCCTGGCATTGGCAGCTGCCGCAAAGACCGATTTTCGGAAATTCTCCCGGCTCACAGCCTGAGAGCAACTGAAGGTAAAAAGGATTCCTCCCTTTGATATCTGTTCAAATGCGCTCTGGTTGAGCCGTTTGTATCCCTGAAGGGCATTGTTCAGTACTCTCTGATGCTTTGCAAAAGCAGGTGGATCCAGGATAATCAGGTCGTAAGCATGTTTTTTCTCTTTCAGAAAAGTGAATGCATCCACTGCAAACGCTTCGTGCCGGTTATCCTCAGGGAAATTCATTTCCACATGCTGCCGGGTCAGATCAACGGCCTTTCCGGAACTATCCACGCTATGCACCAAATCAGCTTTCCCTCCCAGGGCATATATACTGAATCCTCCGGTATATCCAAACATGTTCAACACTCTTCGGCCTTCAGACCATTGACCCAGCAGTTTGCGATTTTCCCGCTGGTCGATAAAAAAGCCAGTCTTCTGCCCCTCTTTCCAGTTCACATGAAACCTGTAACCATTTTCCATCACTTCACCAGATTCCTGATCACCCAAAAGAAAACCTGATCGCCCGGTAATACCTGGTTTGTCAGGAAGGGTCGATTCACTCTTATTGAAAATGGTGTGTACCTGTTCTCCTCCTACCTTTACCAGGGCCTCCTTGATTTTGTCCAGGTTACGGAACATACCCACTGAGTGCATCTGGATCACCACAGCTCCCCCGTAGTAATCGATAATCAGGCCCGGTAAACCATCTCCTTCTGCATTGACCCACCTGAATGTGTTGGTTTGCGGTTCTGTGACAAGACCCAGCTTCTCTCTCAGTGCCCAGGCATTACCAATTTTTTCATCCCAGAACGGTTGGTCTACCTCCAACGGTTCGAAACCAAGGACCCTGACCGCAATGGAACCTTCCTGGTAGTGGCCCGAAGCCAGGAATTCATCTTTGTTATCGTATATGTCAACTACCTCCCCCTCACGAGCCGCACCATAGATCTTTTTAATAGCTCCTGAAAACACCCAGGGATGATATCGCCTGAGAGATTGGTCTTTTCCCGACTTCAATACAATCTTGGTCCGGTCAGTCATGATCTTCCGAAATTGAATATCTCAGCGCATTATATATTTTAAGACAGATCCAGGCATCGGTGGCTGCATACCTAACCTGCGCATCAGTGAGCTCATCTGCTTCCCAGTTGGATACTTGCTGGGACTTGGAGATGCGTCGTTTCAAGACAATCCCACTCAATTTTTTCAGTCCCTTTTCCTCAATTCGAAATGCTTCCACATATTGCTGAAGATCAAGAAACCCGGCAGGCTCGAAATGGTAATCACTACGCATCCTGCGCAGGTCATCCATCAACCCGGATCCCACTTTGATGACCTGCTCGCTGGAAAGTAATTCCAGGAGTCGACTGGGGTAACCTAATCGACTGACACGAATAAGCCAGGCCTGTTCTGTGGTGGAAAGCTGGATCAGGGATGTGGGATACGCCGACCCTTTCTTGAAGGAAGGTCTGGTTTCTGTATCAAATCCAAGAACCGGGTGCATGGAGATTTGTCGGAAGGCCCGATCAAACTCCTCCTGAGCTTCGATTACCTGTACAGGTCCTTCAAACTGGATCAGTTCCAGCCTGGAAACCTCCTCTTTCGTTATTTCGCTCTGAAACATCACTCCTTTTCTGTCGGGTCAATCCCTTTGATATATAAATTATGGAGTGCCGTCAGGGAACGCAACAGTTTCTTGCCCCAGTGTTCAGCAAATCTCTCTGTTAACTCCCATGCTGCATCATTCATCAGCTCCTCAATGCCCCTGGCGTAAATGGTAGTGAAATCTCTCAACTCCTGGTACAGATCAGCCACATCCTCCGAAATCGTATGATTGACCAGATCTGACCGGTCAAATTCACCCTCTTCAGCCGGTCGAAGGAAATCATTGTGAGATCTCAGTAATTGAGCGATACGTTGGTAGATGGCAGACCACTCCTGTTCTGTCACTACAGGTTCTCCTGCTGAATCATACACCGGTTCTGTCTCCCCCACCCTTAAAAAAGAGGCATATACCCCGGATAAGTACTTAACCGATTGTTCGATAAACCCCCTTCCCTCCACCTTCTTTAGCTCTTCCATGAATTGGCAAAAGGCATTGGCTTGAGTAACAAATGCCACCATTTCGCTGGAAAACACATAATTATGGAGTTTATCTTCTTCCTCTTGCATGAGCGCAAACGTACATAAAGTTTATTATGAATACAATACAAAGGATTAATAAAAAACTTTATGGGAGTTACCTGCTATAACTTTCATTTTTGTATTTTATGAATAAAAATGAAAGTTGTACAGGAAAGATAGGTAAAAGAGATCATATTAAGATTGCGCCCCCTTCCATCTGAGCTTCAGATCTTTTCCTCTGATAACGGTTCCCTGTTCAATGAACTGTTCCAAGTTCTGTATCAAAATTTCCGGATCATCATCGAACATCTCCACCAACTCCTCAATGGATAAGCTCTTTTCGTTGAGTTGGTCAACCACCCACTTGTTTATACGACTAACCGACTCTGAATCAGGTCTTTTTCGATTCTGTGCCAGGCACACATCACACCTCCCACAGCGGGGTGCATCGAGCTGACCAAAATAGCTCAGCAGGAATTGATTTCTGCAAAGGGTGTCCGATGAGGCATAACGGAGCAGTTCTCTTATGCGCTTTTCGTATCGTTCCCGCCTGAAATGATATCTTTCCGGAGAGATCAACAGGTTCTTTTCTTCCAGGCGCTCCTCCAGGAAGGTGATTACCGGGAGCTCTTTTCGGGGAATATAGTGTATTACTTGTCGCGTGGAAAGTGTATTCAGGTAGCGGTACACTTTTTGAGCCGATAATCCTGACCGTCGTGTTAAAAACAATTCATCGATCTTCACATATTGGGAAAAGAGGCCGCTATAGGTCCGCAGGAGCAGCTTAATAAAACCATCAAATCCTGCATGCTTTACCTGAAAGCTATAGAGTTCATCACGACCCATCCTGAATTTCACACGAGAGGGATTATTGAAAGCTTCGGTGAGGACCATATAGCCTTCCCTGCTGAGTATGTTTAATGCACTGTGAGCCACCATGGCATTGATCCTGTAATGGTGCAGGAACTCGCCCATCTCAAAATCATAAGATTGTCCCTTCCCACTGCCAAGAGGTACCTGAAGAAAATTACACAAGGCTTTATATACCTCTCTGATTTTAGGTATACCGGGGAAATTCATGTCGATTCTCTGCAGAATTAAACGCTCGTCAGAGGGACTAAAAAGGAGTATGGCCCATGATTTCTTTCCATCCCTGCCTGCCCTGCCTGCCTCCTGAAAATAGGCTTCCGGCGAATCTGGCAGATCCAGATGGATCACGAATCTGACATCAGGTTTGTCAATTCCCATCCCGAAGGCATTGGTAGCCACCATCACCCTGAATTGGTTCCCTGTCCATTGCTGCTGTCTATCATCCCTCACATGCTGCTTTAACCCTGCATGATAAAAGTCAGCCAGGATCCCCTCTTCTCTGAGCAGATGGACCAGCTCCCGGCACTTCTTTCGGTTTCGGACATAAATAATTCCACTTCCATTCAGCTTTTGTACCAATCCGATGAACTCCTTCACCTTATCCTCTGTCTTTCTCACTACATAGGCCAGGTTCTCCCTGTCGAAGCTCATACTCAGCATGTTCTTATGGCTGAATCCAAGTTTATCCTGAATATCTTCACATACTTCAGGAGTGGCCGTAGCTGTAAGAGCCAGTACTGGAACTCCTTCCAACGCATCTCTTAACGAACCGATATCCAGATAAGATGGTCTGAAATCGTACCCCCATTGAGATATGCAGTGTGCCTCATCCACTGCGATCAGGTTCACTTGCATATCCCTGACCCTGGCTCGAAACAACTCAGTACCTACCCTTTCCGGTGAAACATAAAGGAATTTATAATCCCCGAACATGCAATTGTCAAGCGTGACACCTATTTCATGACGGGTCATTCCCGAGTGAATGGCTGCGGCCTTTATTTTAAGCTGGTTTAGCTGGTCAACCTGGTCTTTCATCAGCGCAATTAAAGGGGTGATCACCAGGCAGATCCCTTCCAGGATCATGGATGGGACCTGGAAAGTGATGGACTTGCCTCCTCCAGTGGGCATCAATGCCAGGGTATCCTTTTTCTGAAGTACCGATTGGATGATTTCTTCCTGCAGGGGACGGAATTGGGAATGGCCCCAATAGCGGCTTAAAATCTGACGAATTTCCTCAAGATCAGCTAAGCTTTTTTTTTGTAATTTTGCCACATTTAAAATTAACCAAATTCTCATATAATGTCATTCGCCCAGGATAAAATCGCTTCTGAAGGACTTACCTTCGATGATGTGTTGCTGTTGCCTGCTTATTCAGAGATACTTCCCAGGGACGTGAGCATCAGTACTCAATTCACCAGGAACATCCAGTTGAACACACCCATTGTATCGGCAGCCATGGATACAGTGACCGAAGAAGAGCTGGCCATCACTATAGCCCGCGAAGGCGGGATCGGTGTGATCCATAAGAACATGCCCCTGGACGAGCAGGCCCGTCAGGTCAAGAGGGTAAAGCGAGCGGAAAGTGTGATGATCCATGAACCGATCACCATCAGGAAAGAGGAGACCGTAAACGACGCCCTGAACCTGATGAAAGAATATAAGATAGGTGGAATACCGGTGGTAGACCAGGACAATAAGCTAATAGGCATTGTCACCAATCGGGATCTGAGGTTCCAGCAGGAAATGGGTCGTTCTATAGAAGAGGTGATGACCAGTAAAAATATCGTCACAACCACCCGCAAAACAGATCTGGCAGAAGCTGCTAAGATTCTTCAGGCACATAAAATTGAGAAACTTCCGGTGGTGGATGGAGACAATAAACTGATCGGACTGATCACCTATAAAGACATTACCAAATCGAAAGACCGGCCCAACTCATGTAAAGATGGGAAAGGGAGATTACGTGTGGCAGCCGCTGTGGGCGTCACCTCCGATATCATTGAAAGGGTATTTGCACTGGATGAGGCCGGAGTTGATGCCATTGTCATCGATACTGCACACGGACACTCAAAAGCGGTTGTGCAAAGCCTGAAAAAAGTGAAAGAGCACTTCCCGGACCTGGATATAGTGGTTGGAAATGTAGGTACCGCTGCTGCTGCCAAAGCCTTAGTTGAGGCAGGTGCCGATGCTGTTAAAGTAGGTATTGGACCAGGTTCCATATGCACCACTCGGGTAATTGCAGGAGTGGGAGTTCCCCAACTCACTGCTATTTATGATGTGGCTAAAGCGATAAAAGGATCAGGTGTCCCTGTCATTGCCGATGGGGGGATCCGGTATTCAGGCGATATTGTAAAAGCCCTGGCTGCAGGAGCAAGTTCCATTATGGCTGGATCTCTGTTTGCTGGTGTGGAAGAGTCGCCCGGTGAAACTATTATTTATAACGGAAGGAAATATAAATCTTACCGGGGTATGGGTTCTCTGGAAGCCATGCAGCAGGGATCCAAGGATCGCTATTTCCAGGATGTGGAAGATGATATAAAGAAACTGGTGCCTGAAGGGATAGCAGCCAGAGTACCTTTCAAAGGTCGTCTGAATGAGGTGATTTATCAGATGGTAGGTGGACTTCGAGCTGGGATGGGGTATTGTGGAGCCGCTGACATAGCATCTCTGCAAAAAGCCCTTTTCGTAAGGATCACCAATGCGGGTGTTCAGGAGAGTCATCCTCACGATGTTGCCATAACCAGGGAGGCACCCAACTACAGCAGATAATATATCTAATCCCAGAACGTTTTACATAAAATAAATTTCTAAATATGAAGCATTGCTTATTCTCACTTATCCTGGTTGCTATGGTTGCCTCAGGGCTATCCGGGCAAGATTCACCAGTACTCCTTACTATTGATAATGAACAGGTCACCCTAGAGGAATTTGAAAGGATATACAGGAAAAACAACAACGAAACTTCTCTGAACAGGCAAACTCCGGAAGAGTACATGGAACTCTATATCAATTTCAAACTGAAGGTGAAGGAAGCTGAGTCACTGGGAATGGATACGACATCAAAATTCATCAATGAACTGGAAGGTTACAGAAAGCAGTTAGCTAAACCTTACCTGGCTGATGATGAGACAAAAGTGGAGATGATGAAGGAATCGTATGAACGGGCGAAGATGGACATCAATGCCAGTCATATCCTCATTAAACTTCCGGCTAATCCCACCCCGGAAGACACGGTTGCTGCTTTCGAAAAAATCAGTGAAATCAGGGAGCGGATCATTCATGGTGAGGATTTTGAGACTGTAGCCAGAGCCACCTCCGATGACTCTTCAGTCAAAAGGAATGGAGGCAATCTGAGTTATTTCACGGTCTTCTCCATGATATACAGTTTCGAAACCGTAGCCTATAATACACCTGTGGGAGAGCTAAGCAATCCATTCAAAACCAATTACGGATACCATATACTGAAAATACATGACAGAAGGCCTGCAAGGGGACAGGTGAAAGTAGCTCATATTTTTGTCCGGACTCCAGCTGAGATGACTGAAGATGAGAAAAAGGAGGCCTATGAAAAAGCTCAAATGATCCACGACAGCCTTCAACTTGGCGCCGACTTTAGTCATATGGCTATGAATTATTCTGAGGATCCCAGTTCTGCCAGAAGCGGAGGTGAAATTCCCTGGTTTGGAACCGGACGTATGATCCGCGAGTTTGAAGATGCCTCCTTTGACATGGAAAAGAAAGGAGATATATCCAAACCGTTCAAGTCATTTTACGGATGGCATATTGTCCAGTTGAAAGATAAAAAAGGGATCGGTTCTTATGAGGAGATGAAACCAGAATTGCAGGAAAAGATCAACCGGGGTGACCGTGTAACACAGAGGACCTACCGCTATGTTTCCAAGCTGAAAAGTGAATATGGGTATAGCGAATACCGGGAGGCTCTGGAACCTGTATATGCAGCTGCGGATAGTTCACTTCTCAGAGGTGTGTGGAAGGCAGGGGAATTGGCAAATGACAATGCCCTCCTGATGAAGATCGGGGATCGCACGATTACCATCGGAGAATTTGCATCTTTCCTGGAAACCAGGCAGAACAGTGGAAAATCAAGGGATCCTCTGGGACTTGTAGATCTCCTTATGGAGGAATTCACTCAGGAGATGGTGATGGCTTATGAGGAGTCGAAGTTACCTGAAAAGTACCCGGAATTCAGATATATCTATGAAGAGTATCATGACGGGATCCTGCTATTTGATATCATGGATCAGCGTGTATGGTCAAAAGCCGTATCGGATACTTTGGGTCTGGCCCACTTTCACAAAGAGCACAAGAACGATTATTTGTGGAATGAACGGACCGAGGCCTATTTAGTGACCTGTAAGGAGGGCACGGACCTGGCTGGTATTAGGAAAGCTTACAAAAAGATTCAGAAAGGAAAATGGGATCAGGACGAACTGAATTCAAGGTACTGTTCCAATGATACTCTGCCCTGCATCACCCTGAGTCACCTGCTGGTGGAAGAGGGTGAAAATAAACAGGTGGATGCCATGAATGGAATACCCGGTCTGGGAGAGGTGCTGGAAGATGAAGGAGCCAAAAGCTTTATCATTTTGAAAGGGATTCGTGCATCCGAGCCCAAATTGCTAAGCGAAGCAAGGGGTCAAATTACCTCTGACTACCAGAACTATCTGGAATCTGAGTGGATCAAAGAACTGAAACAAAAATATGCTGTGGAGGTGGACAAAGTTCTGCTTTCCAGGATTGAACCATAAAGATGATCAGGTCCCTGCTACTTATATCCGGATTGGCCATGCTTGGTACTGGTTGTTCTCTGTTTAACGGGAATAACCATGAGGATCCGGTAGCCCGTGTTTTTGAGCAATACCTCTATCCTTCTGATCTTGTTGATGCCATACCTGTAGGCACACCTGTCCAGGACAGTATTTTTCTGGCCAAAAGGTACGTGGATACATGGGTGAAGGACCAGCTCATGCTGCACCGGGCAGAACAGGCATTGACGGAAGAACAGAAAGACTTCGAGAAGCAGATTGCAGAATACCACCGTTCTTTACTGATTTTCTCATACCGGCAGAAGTTGCTCCAGCAGAAGCTGGACACGCTAGTGGACGGTAGTGAGATTCAGGACTACTACCAGGAGAATATCAATAATTTTATCCTGGGTCAGGATGTGATCAAAGGAACGTTTATCAAAGTCCCTCTTTCAGCACCCCGGATAACCGAGTTAAGGGGCTGGTCAAGATCCAACGGAGTAGAAGAGTTGGATAAGATGGAGAAGTATTGCATAACTTACGCTGTAAAATATAGTGACTTTAACGATACCTGGGTCTACTTCTCTTCCATCAAAGCCCAGCTCCCTATGCAGATATCTCAACCTTCCAGGTACCTGAGGTATAACAGGAATATCGAAACAACCGACTCACTCTACAGGTACTTTTTGCGTGTGGCGGACCATATTCCTGAAGGGGAAGTGGCACCCATCGAAATGGTGTCTGATGATATCACCAATATCATTATGAATAAAAGGAAGATTGAGTTCTTCCAGGAGCTGGAAAGTAAGGTGTACAATGACGGCGTGAACAGGAACCAGTTTGAAATTTATCGATAAAATATAAGATGAAGAGAATAATATACCTAGTTTTTGGAGTGGTTTTATCCATGCAGGCTGCGGCACAACCGCTTATTATCGACAGGGTTGTGGGTGTAGTTGGAGATTTCAACGTGCTACAATCAGATATTGAGCAGCAATACCTCCAGATGAAGATGTCGGGTATGTATATGGACCCTGACATACGCTGTGAGATATTCAATCACTTTGTGGAACAAAAACTCCTCATGGCACAGGCCAAGATCGACAGTGTAGAGATGAGTCCTGACATGGTAGAGATGCAGATGGAGGCCCGGCTTGATTATTTTATTGCTCAGTTCGGATCTCAGAAGGAGATGGAGGAGTATTTTAATAAGTCGATCTTCGACATTAAGGATGATCTCCGCGAAGCCATCGGGGAGCAGATGATCACCGATCAGGTGAGTCAATCCATCACAGAGGATGTTTCTACCACACCTTCCGATGTAAAAAGTTTTTACCGTTCACTGCATCCCGACAGCATACCTTATATCAATACGGAGGTTGAACTCGCCCAGATTTTGACCTACCCTTCCTACAGCGATGAGGCTGTTTTTCTGTTGAAAGAACGGTTGCTTGAATTAAGGAGGAGGGTGCAGGAAGGAGAGGATTTTGGGACCCTTGCCATCCTCTATTCGGAAGGGCCCTCGGCGTCGCGCCGGGGTGAATTGGATTACATGCTCAGAAGCGAATTGGATAAAGCCTACGCTAATGAAGCCTGGACACTCAAACCAGGGCAGGTATCCAAGATCGTGGAGAGTTCATTTGGTTATCATATTATCCAGATGGTGGACCGCCGCGGAGACCGGGCCAAAACCAGGCATATTCTGATGAATCCCAAAGCTGATGCCAATGCCAAGCAAAAGGCCATCTATAAACTGGACAGCCTGAAAAATGTGATTGAGCTTGATTCCATCTCTTTTGAAAAGGCTGCCAAGAGATATTCGGAAGACAGAACTACGGGAGTAAACGGGGGACTCATCGTGAATCCCCGGACCAATGCATCGACTTTTGAACTGGACCAGCTGCCCACGAAAGATTACTATATGATCCGGAATATGGAGATAGGACAGCTCTCAGATCCGTACGAATCCACCGATACTAAAGGGAAAGCCTGCTACAAGATGTTGTTTCTGAAATCGAGGACTGAACCTCATCGTGCTAATTTGAAACAGGACTACCTCCTACTGCAGAACATGGCACTGCAATACAAAAACAGTCAGGTAATAAAAGAGTGGTACGAGGAGAAGAAAAAATCTACCTATATCAGGGTAGATCCTTCATTCAAGGATTGTGCCCGCTTTGGTCAGCAGACCAGCCAGAAATGATCAACTCCCGGCATAAGCATCCTTTCTGCTTCTGGTTGCTGCTATTGTTTTTGTTGCTCCCGGAACATACCGTTAGCGGTCAGAAAGTAAGCTTTATTGAAATCCTGAATTCCGATCTCACCGCTTTAGATTCCAAGATCGGAAAGGATGCCTGGAAGCTGATAGGTGATGTGCGGATGAAACATGAAGATGTGATCATGTCGTGCGATTCGGCCTATTTTTATCGCTCAACTGAATCGGTCGATGCGTTCAGCAACGTAAAGATCGTGCAGGCCGATACACTCACTCTAACGGGCGACCTGGTGTACTATGATGGAAACCTCAAACTGGCCAGGGTTCGCAATAACGTAAAGCTAGTAAACAAAGATATCACCCTGATTACCGATTCTCTGAATTACAGCAGAGAATCTGGCATTGCCTATTACATGGGTGGAGGTGAACTTACCCAGGAAGAAAGCCGCTTAACCAGTGAAAGAGGGCGTTTCCTGATCGAATCCGAGATCTTCTACTTCATGGATAGCGTGGTTATTGTAAATCCCGACTACACCATCTATACTGACAGTCTGAGATACGACACCCAAAATGAGATCTCCTATTTCAGCGGTCCCACGGAGATCGTTAATGAAGAACGGTATATATACTGCGAGAACGGTTGGTACGATATGCAACAGGATATTTCATTTGTCACTGATCATGCATTCCTGGAGGAAAATGGGCGAACGTTACGTAGTGATACACTCTATTATGAAGCTCAGAATGGTTTTGGCAGAGCCAATTCCAATGTCGAATTGGTCGATACAACCGAGAATATGACTCTGAAAGGAAACTTCGGCCTTTACTACAGGGATCAGGACTACGCCATGGTAACAGACAGCGCCCTGATGATCCAGGTGGATGGAACCGATACCATGTATGTGCACGCCGACACCTTACGATCTCTGCAGAATCCTGATCTTGTGAGTGATAGCCGAATTCTAAAGGCCTTTTACAGAGTCAAGATCTACAGAGATGATATCCAGGTAATGTGCGATTCTCTGGTCTATATAGAAGCTGACAGTGCTTTTAATTTTTTCGGAGAACCGGTGTTGTGGTCAGAGGATAACCAGCTCACCGCTGAGCAGATCAGGATGGTTATGGCTAATCAGCAACTGTATCGGATGTTCCTTACCGGGGTAGCTCTGGTTGTTTCACAAAAGGACTCGGTGAAATTTGACCAAATGCGCGGAAAAGAGATGACCGGATATTTTACCAACAATCAGCTTTCAAAGATCCTGGTAACCGGGAATGGACAAACCATCTACTATGCAGAGGAAGAGGAGATAATTATCGGGGCGAATAAGACCGAGTGTTCAGACCTGATTATATACCTGAAAGATAATCAGATCACGAAAGTCAATTACATGACCAAACCTGATGGCACCTATTATCCATTGGATCAATTTCCGGTGTCGGAATCTCAACTGAATGATTTCAAATGGGTGGAGCAATGGCGGCCGCTGACCTGGCAGGATGTGTTCAACTGGAAATAATGAAGGAGCGTTAAGCTCCTCAATTAGTATTCATCTTCATTGAAGAAAAAGTCGTCTTTGCTGGGATAGTCGGGCCAGATATCTTCTATACTCTCATAGACATCCCCTTCATCCTCGATCTCCTGTAAATTTTCAATGACTTCCATGGGTGCACCTGATCTGATGGCAAAGTCGATTAATTCCTCTTTGGTAGCAGGCCAGGGTGCATCTTCAAGTTTAGAGGCTAATTCCAGAGTCCAATACATCGATGTCAGATTTCGATTAAAATAAGGTGCCTTTTAAGTGCGGCAAATATAAAAAAAAAAATTATTCCTACAACATGCTTTTCCAAGGCACTTGATGAACTCCGTGTAGAGAGGCAATCTTCCTTGAGAGTACAAAGAAATAATCCGATAACCGGTTGTAAAACTGAATGATGGCATCATCCACTTCAATATCCTCCATAAGTCTCAAAATGGTTCTTTCCGTTCGCCTGCAGACAGTTCTGGTGATATTTGCCTGGGAGATTGCAGGATGACCACCCGGGATAATAAAGGAATGAAGCGACTCGAGGGAAGCATCCATTTCATCGATTCTTTGTTCCAGAAAAGAAATATGAGTCGAACCGATCCGGGGTAGATGTTCCGGTATATGCTCTCCATCCACAGCCAGCTGAGACGCGGTTGTCATCTCCAGATCCAGTATGGTCAGCAATTCTTCTTTTAGCGGCTTATCTTCCACCAGGTCACGAAGCAGCGATGTGTGAGCCATTAACTCATCAACCGTTCCAAAGGCTTCAATGCTGGGATGACTTTTGGAAACCCTTCTGCCACCAATTAAACTGGTCTCTCCCTTATCACCTCCCCGTGTATAGATACCCGATTTTTTGCTCATAAGAGCCCTTATTTATCCGGGTTTGAGTTAACCTCGATTCGATCAATCTGTCCGTCCAATAGCCGGATGATACGATGGGCATACCTGGCTATCGATTCTTCATGGGTGACCAGGATGATGGTGTTTCCTTTTGAATGGATATCTCCGAAAAGTTTCATTATATCGGTGGAGGTCTTAGAGTCCAGGTTGCCTGTAGGCTCATCCGCAAGAATGATGGAAGGATCATTTACCAGGGCACGTGCTACTGCCACACGCTGCCTCTGACCACCGGAAAGTTCATTGGGCCTGTGGTCCATTCTGTCCCCCAACCCCACGTCATCCATTGTATGTTTTGCTTTCTCTATTCGTTCAGACTTACCCGATCCGGCATAGACCAATGGCAGGGTCACATTCTCCAGTGCTGTATAACGGGGAAGCAGGTTAAAGGTCTGAAAAATGAATCCGATCTCCTGGTTCCTGATCTCAGCCAGCTGGTTATCCTCCATCTTACTCACATCGGTCCCGTTCAGAATATATTTACCACTGGTAGGTGTATCGAGGCAACCCACCAGGTTCATCAGGGTCGATTTTCCCGATCCAGAAGGCCCCATAATCGCTACATATTCGTTTCTGTTAATCTCAATATCCACTGAACGAAGGACTTCAACGGTAATAGCTCCGATATAATAGTTCTTTACTATTTTATCCAGACTGATAATAGTTTCCATAATCTATTTAATTGAACACGAAAGTAAGCAATATCGATAACAATAATTCTAAAAAAGCTTAAAACTTAATTTTCATCCGGGCTTTATGAATGTCCTTGCGAAGAAGTATGATTCCCATATAAAACAGATCGATACTCACATGTACTTCAGTCCATTCGATAATCTCTTTCCACGCTTTATTCATTCCTTTCGACCAGTAAATATCATCCAGAATGATTATCGCTTCATCTCCTGCCTTCGCAAGAATAGATCTCACGTAACCGACCGTGGGACCATACCGGTGATTTGCATCCACAAAGGCTACATATCGTCCGGGAAGCTCCCGCAACAATCCCTCCAATTCCTCATCCAGCTCCCCACAATGTATTTTGACGTTCGAAAGCTTGCATCGTTTAAAGACCTGTTTAGAAATTACCGTCCTGATCCTGCTGCCCTCAACGGTATGTAGTGCTGTTTCCGGATTACCGGCAGAGAGATACATGCCAGAAATCCCTAAACCCGTCCCCAATTCCAGGATCATATCCGGATTGAACCACCGGGTAATCCTGTATAACAATGCACCATATTTCCGGTTGACCGAAGATTTTTTTACAATGGAACTTATACTTTGTGTATCTGAGGAGTGCGTCTTCGTGCCGGCACCATAGGATGCTTCATCATCCGTCGGCAACACACTGCAGTCCTTACGCATGGAACGATGGACCCGCTCTACTACTTCCGGAATCTCATTATGGCGTTGATTAAAAACCACCTCGTGCACAAACTCAAACAGGTAGGGAGAATGAATCCTGTGACCCTTCCGGTGCCTCAGGTAAAACAAGTGTTCAATATACTTAAAGACTCTCCAGACCATATTCAGCTATGATGATACCCACTGCACCATAAAGGTAATGCACTCCACGGATTCCCCCAAAATGCTATTTTTACATAAATTGCTGCCCGGATGCAACAATACTTAATGCAGGATATACAATTTCTTTCAGGGGTAGGTCCCAAGCGGGCTAATCTGTTGCTGGAGGAGCTGAACATCCAAACCTTCGAAGATCTGCTCACCCATTATCCATTCCGGTATGTGGACCGGAGCAGGTTTTACAAGATCTCTGAGGTCACCTCGGATATGCCTTATATTCAAATCCGGGGACAGATCACGGGATATGCCTCCATTGGAAAGGGAAGAGGAAAGCGCTTAGTGGCAGATTTCACCGATAGTACCGGACATATTCAGCTGGTTTGGTTCAAAGGAACCAAATGGATCCCTGAGAACTATCCTGTGGGAAGGGAGCTTGTGGTCTTTGGTAAAGCCACTGTATATCAGAGAAAACTCAATGTGGTTCATCCTGAACTGGAAGATCCCGGCAAAAAACATTCCGTGAGTTCCAAGCTCCAGGCTGTCTATTCCACAACCGAAAAGCTGAAAGAGAACTACGTTACTTCCAAAACCATCAGTAAGCTGATGGCCAACCTGATCAAAGGTCTGCCTTCGAAGTTTGAAGAGACCCTGCCGGCATGGCTCCTGCAGAAACTGAACCTGATCAACCTGGATACGGCCTTGCATCAGATCCACTTTCCCGATGCAGCTGCCCAGTATAAGAAAGCTGAACTCCGCCTGAAATTTGAAGAGCTGTTCTATATCCAGCTGAATATACTCCAGGGGAAAGCAGAACGGAACAGAAGCTTCAAGGGAAATGTGTTCGAAAAAGTGGGTGACCAATTCAACACTTTCTACCAGGAGCACCTTCCTTTTGAGCTGACCGGGGCGCAGAAACGGGTCATGAAAAGGATCCGCAAAGATATGGGATCGGGCCGGCAGATGAACCGGTTGTTGCAGGGAGATGTGGGCAGCGGAAAGACCCTGGTGGCCCTGATGTCCATGCTTATTGCCATTGATAACGGATTCCAGACCTGTATTATGGCTCCCACCGAGATTCTGGCTCAGCAACATTTCAAGAGCATCACTGCTTTTCTGGACGGGATGGAGTTACAGGTGAAGCTACTCACAGGTTCCACAAAAAAAGCGGACAGGGAACCCATCCATCAGGGGTTGGAAGAGGGATCGCTTCAGATCCTCATCGGCACCCATGCTCTTATTGAGGATGTGGTTCAGTTTAAAAACCTGGGACTAGTAGTGATCGACGAGCAACACCGGTTCGGAGTGGCCCAGAGAGCAAGGCTCTGGAAAAAGGCTGATGTACTGCCCCATGTATTGGTCATGACCGCCACACCCATTCCCCGCACACTGGCCATGACACTATATGGTGACCTGGATGTATCTGTGATCGATGAGTTACCCCCGGGCCGGAAACCCATAGTCACTCGTCTCTCTTATGATTCCAAGCGTTTGATGGTATTCGGTTTTTTAAAGCAACAGCTGGCACAGGGTAGACAAGCCTACATCGTCTACCCGCTGATCAAAGAGTCGGAGTCGATGGATTTCAAGGATCTGGAGGACGGTTATGAGAGCATTTCCCGGGCTTTCCCCCCACCCGATTACCAGGTAAGTGTGGTGCATGGAAAAATGAAACCCGGGGAGAAAGAGATCTCCATGAAACACTTTGTGGCCGGAAGAACCCACATCATGGTAGCCACAACGGTCATTGAAGTGGGTGTAGATGTACCTAATGCTTCGGTAATGATCATTGAGAGTGCCGAACGGTTCGGCCTCTCCCAGCTGCACCAGTTGCGGGGACGGGTAGGAAGGGGTGCCGACCAGTCCTATTGCATCCTCATGTCGGGATACAAACTATCGGATGAGGGTAAGAAGCGGCTGGAGACCATGGTACGTACCAACGACGGATTTGAGATTTCAGAGGTGGACCTGAAGCTGAGGGGACCTGGCGACATTGAAGGTACCCAGCAGAGTGGCATCCCTTTCAATTTGAAGATTGCTCACCTGGGCAAAGACGGTCATATCCTCCAACTGGCCAGGGATACGGCTGAGAACATCATATCTGAAGATCCCGGCCTCAAGCTGGAAAAGAACTTCGTCTTAGCCAAACATGTGAAAAAAGGGAATCCCAACCGAATCGATTGGGGGAGTATCAGTTAGACCAGTTGAAAGAAATAGCACGGATTCATTCGTAAGGAACCCATCAGATATAACTATCTTTAATCTTCATTTTAAAAATTAATCAAATGATCATTAAGAAATATGCACTACTGGTTATTATCATTTCACTATCTCTCCCCGTATTCAGTCAGTTTTCCACGTCAGCTGAGCAGCTGGAACAACATGTCAGGATTCTGGCATCAGATTCACTTTTGGGCAGGGGATTTGGGACACCACAGGGACTCAAAGCGGCCCATTACATCGCGAAACAGTTTGAAGAAGCAGGGATAGAACCACTAAATGGCACCTATTTCCATCCATTTAACTACCGAATGGGTATCCTCAATATACCCGGAGTCAATGTGGCCGGAGTAGTCTCCGGAAATGATCTGGAACTTAAGGACGAGTATATCGTGTTGGGGGCCCATTTCGATCACCTGGGCTGGAAGATCAGCAAAGGAGATACCGTAGTTTATAATGGAGCGGACGACAACGCCTCAGGTAGTGCGGCTATTATTGAGATTGGGAGGAATCTGGCAGCTGAAAAAGAGACCCTGGGAAGAAGTGTGATACTGGTGGCCTTTGATGGAGAAGAGAGCGGACTGATAGGTTCAAAAAGATTCCTGAAAGACACGCTGGTCCCGCCGCAAAAAATCAAGCTGATGTTCAGCCTCGATATGATAGGCATGTATGAGGCCCATGGGGGATTGGACATGGTGGGAGTGAAACTGCTGAACGATTCGGAAAAGATCATTGGAGAATTGGCCGACACGCATAATATCACCATTACGAAGGCCAACAGCTCCATTGAGCAAAGAACAGATACTGCACCCTTCGGGAAGCTGGGGATCCCGGCCCTTGCTCCGAACACCGGGATAAAAGAATCCCCCTATCACAAGCCACAGGACACAGCCGATAACCTGGATTTTGACGGTATGGCCCTGGTGACAGATTACCTGAGTGCAACTACTCACTACCTCTCTTCAGCGGAGGAAATATCCCAGATGGCACCACCTGAGGAAGTGAGAACAGATGCTGCGGGAACAAAGATCTTCAGAGCAGGAGTTAAGGCCAATGTGGGATCAAGTTTCCATCACTACAGCGGAGAGTTCTACAAAGGAAAATCAATCTTCGCAGCTGAGGGCGGTATCTTTGCACATTTGAGAGTCGCCAGGTTTCTGAGTATTCAACCGGAAGTATTGTACGAAACCAAAGGGAGTCAGCATCTGGATGGGAATTACCGGACCCATGCCATTACCACTCCACTTCAGATCATGATCATGTCTCCTGATAATGATATGGTCAGAACCTTTTTTCAGGTCGGTGGGTATTACAGTTATCATTTTGGAGGCAGAGTGGGCTCTTCCAAGATCGACTTCCAGAACACCTATAACAACCAGGAATTCGGGATCACCTACGGATTTGGGATGGAGGTAATGAACGTGCAATGGGGCATGTATATACAGAGAGGTCTCTCAAGTCTTTTACTTGATCAACAAGTACCTGGCATCACTCACCGGAACATCTGCTTTACATTGGGATATATGTTCTGACAGACTATGTTATTTATATCCATAATAAATAACATGCAATTGGCATTAATATGATATGCAACAAGTGAGAATCTGCCAACATCTGTAATTTTGTGCCATGATTGACCATGAGGGGATTATCGACCAGATTGAAGGCGATGTGGCACATGTCAAAATCAACACCGAATCATCATGTGCTGCCTGTCATGCCAAGGGAGTATGCGGAGCAGCAGACCAAGAAGAAAAGTACCTGGATGTTCCCCTTCAGGATTCCATATATCGTGTCGGAGAAATAGTTACTGTACAGGTGGAAAAACATCTGGGATTCAAGGCAGTAGCACTGGGTTATATCTATCCCTTTTTGCTGCTGATGGCTGTTTTGATAGGGACTGTTGCCACAGGGGTGGAGGAACTAAAAGCGGGATTACTGGCTTTGCTTTCTCTCATCCCCTATTACCTTATCCTCTATCTCTTCAGGAGACGTATTGAGACCACATTTACATTCAGTATAAAGAAAACTTAAAGGGTGCAATGAGCCAGATCATTCTCTTTACCATCATAACACTGGTCGCCATTGGGGCTGCGGCTGCCATAATCCTCTATTTCATAGCACAAAAATTCAAAGTATTTGAAGATCCGAGGATCGATGAAGTGGAAGAGTCACTGCCAGCTTCGAACTGCGGAGGATGCGGATTTGCGGGGTGCCGTAATTTTGCTGAAACGCTGGTAAAAACCGAAACGTGGGACGACCTCTTTTGTCCGGTGGGGGGAAATGAGACCATGGCCAAGGCAGCTGCCATTCTTGGGAAAGAAGCCATTGAACAGGCTCCCAGGGTAGCCGTGATCAGATGTAATGGAACGCCCGAATACAGGCCCAGACTCAACATTTACGACGGAGCACCCACCTGTGCTATAGCACATAGTCTCTCTATCGGAGAAGGCGGATGTCCGCATGGTTGCCTGGGTTTAGGAGATTGTGTGGTTGTTTGCAATTTCGATGCCATACACATGGATCCTGTCACTGAGCTGCCTGTTGTTGTGGATGATAAATGCACTGCATGTGGTGCCTGCGTAGAGGCCTGCCCGAGGGATATCATTGAGCTCCGGAAAAAGAATAAGAAGGACCGGAAAATATTTGTCAGTTGCATTAACGAAGAGAAAGGTGGTGTGGCCAAAAAGAACTGCAGCGTAGCGTGTATCGGTTGTTCCAAATGCTTTAAAGTATGTGAATATGAAGCCATCACTATGGAAAACAACCTGGCATTTATCGACTCCGACAAATGTAAACTTTGCCGCAAGTGTGTGGTAGAGTGCCCCACAGATGCCATTCATGAATTGAATTTCCCACCCAGGAAAACCGAAAAAACAGAACCCGCTGAAGCAGCAACTAAACAATAGATTCGATGAGTCTTAAGACATTCTCAAGGGGTGGAGTTCATCCTCCCGAACATAAACTTTCCTCCGGTAACACCATCGAAGAACTACCTCCTCCAGAAGTGGCTGTAATTCCCGTTACTCAGCACCTGGGGGGCCCTCCCAAAGTGTTGGTGCAAAGAGGAGACCAGGTGAAGGTTGGTCAACTCATCGCCAAGTCTGAAGGATTTGTCTCTACCAATATCCACTCATCGGTTTCTGGTAAAGTACTGAAAGTGGATAAGTTTCTGGATAGCTCCGGCTACCGGAAAATGGCTGTTCAGATACAAGTGGAAGGTGATACATGGGAAGAGACCATCGACCGGTCAGACGACCTGGTCAGAAATACCGTACTCTCTTCTGAGGACATCCGTAAGAAGATACTGGAAGCAGGAATTGTGGGTCTGGGTGGAGCCACATTCCCCACTCATGTCAAGCTGATGGTTCCCCGTGGTAAAAAGGCAGAATACCTGATTGTGAACGGTGTGGAATGCGAACCCTATCTGACTGCCGATCATGCCCTGATGATGGAACGATCAGAAGAACTCCTTTCAGGCATACTCCTTATGATGAAAGGGTTGGGGGTCGACAAGGCGATATTAGGGATCGAGAATAATAAACCCGATGCTATCCAAAGAATGACGAAAGTGGTTGAGGGAAGTGCTATTAAAGTGCAGGGGCTGAAAGTGAAATATCCCCAGGGTGGGGAAAAACAATTGGTTCAGGCCCTTTTGAAAAGGGAGGTGCCATCAGGCGGACTACCTATCGATGTGGGAGTGGTGGTATTCAATGTGGGTACTGTACATGCTGCTTATGAGGCGGTCATGAAAAACAGACCACTGATTGAGAGGATTGTTACAGTGACCGGAAAATCCCTGACCAAACCCTCCAATTTACAGGTAAGGATCGGAACACCGGTCTCACGTCTGGTGGAAAAAGCAGGTGGATTACCCGAAGGCACAGCCAAAGTAATCAATGGCGGACCCATGATGGGAAAAGCACTCTCCTCACTGGAGGTACCGGTGGTAAAAGGAAGCTCAGGTATCCTGCTGATCGACGATTCTGAGGCTAAACGGAAAGAGGTGCTTTCCTGCATTCGCTGCACCAAGTGTGTTACTGTGTGTCCCATGGGGCTGGAACCCTACTTGCTGATGACACTATCCGAAAAGGGATTGTACGAGCGGATGGAAGAGGAGAAAACCCTGGACTGTATCGAATGTGGAAGTTGTAGCTACACTTGCCCATCTGCACGTCCTTTACTTGATTACATCAGATGGGGAAAAAACGAAGTGGGAAAACTCAAACACGCCAAAAAAGCAGTATAAAAAAGAGAATCAGTTTATAAACGGATGATATAGAGATGAATAAATTCATTGTATCCCCTTCACCACATGCATACTCGGGAGAGACCGTCCCAAAACTCATGTATGGGGTGATCATTGCCTTGCTACCAGCTCTGGGTGTCTCGGTATTCTATTTCGGGATCGGGATGTTGATCGTTACTGCAGTATCGGTCCTCTCCTGCATGCTATTCGAGTACCTGATCCAGAGATATATGATGAAAGTCAAATCCACCCATCTGGATGGATCGGCTATCCTAACCGGATTGTTGCTGGCTTTCTGTCTTCCTGCCAACATCCCCTTCTGGATAGTAATAATAGGAGCCCTGGCAGCGGTGGGAATTGGCAAAATGACATTTGGCGGTCTGGGAAATAATATTTTCAACCCAGCTTTGGTTGGTCGGGTCTTTTTGTTCATATCCTTTCCCGTGGCTATGACTGCCTGGCCCGAGCCCGGACAATGGATGAAATATACTGATGCCATAACAGGTGCTACTCCCCTGGGATTGATGAAGGAAGGACTGGTTATGAAGAGTGTGGGTGAGATCATGCCGGAGATACCTCCCATGTTTCATATGTTCATGGGTAAAATGATGGGATCAGCAGGTGAGGTTTCAGCCCTGGCTCTGCTCATTGGCATGATATACATGATGTACAGGAAGATCATCTCATGGCACATTCCGATCTCCATCCTGGGGACGGTCTTCATTTTTACCGGGATTCTCTGGCTGGCAAATCCTGACCGCTTCGCCGATCCTCTGTTTCATTTGCTGACCGGTGGACTCATGCTAGGGGCCATTTTCATGGCCACCGATTATGTCACATCACCCATGACCCCCAAAGGAATGCTTGTCTATGGAATAGGTATCGGTATTGTCACCGTGTTAATCAGGATCTTTGGCGCCTATCCGGAGGGTGTGCAATTTGCCATACTCATTTTTAATGGTTTCACACCCCTGATTAACAAATACATGAAACCCAGACGATTCGGAAAGGAGGTAGCTCATGGCTAAAAAGGAATCCACTTTTTTCAATATGGTTTCCACTCTGGTGGGAGTGACCCTGGTGGCAGCCGGGTTGCTTGGATCGGTTTACGCGCTGACCAAGGAACCCATCAGACTGGCCGAACTTAAAAGAAAGAACGAGGCGATCCAGGTGGTTGTCCCCGGTTTTGACAACGAACCTTCGCAGGAAGTGGATAAGCTCTTTGTGGATGGGGATACGATCTATTTTTACACGGCCCGGCAAGGAGAGGAGATCCTGGGAACCGCTGTAGAAACCTTCACTAAAAATGGTTTCACTGGTAAGTTTAAGTTAATGGTAGGATTCAAACCCGACGGGACCATTATCGATATTGCAGTGATCAAACATGAAGAGACTCCCGGTTTGGGTGATAAAATGGAAAAGGATAAATCCGATTTCAGTGTACAGTTCATGGGGAAACACCCGGAAACCTTTACGCTGGCCGTAAAGAAGGATCGCGGAGAAGTAGATGCCATAACG
>CAZURA010000043.1:0-35275 GCA_964622985.1 uncultured Bacteroides sp.
CAGAATGATGAAAAAAAGTAAGAAAATGGCTTGCTTTTTAACGTAGAAGACAACATGAACCATTGCCTGTTACCAAGCCTTGCTTTAATCATTGCAGGTTCCATCTGCTCCTGCACCTCCAATCCATCTCGGGAAAACCTCTACGGATCCAGGGGTGTGGACCGCGATTCGCTGAACAGTGCACACCTGAATCAAATGGAATTCAGGCGATTTGACAAAGACAGGGATACGCTTATTTCCAGGGAAGAATTTAACAATCTGACCCGGGCTATGAACCAGGTACACTCCGATGATCCAACCAAGGTTCCTGTGGACAGGTTTGCTTCCTATGATCAGGATGCTGACAACCATCTTTCCATCCATGAATTTGAATTCAGCTACGTGCGGGATACCCTGTCGTGGCCGGGACCTTTCCATTCCAATGTAGTGTACAAAAAGGCTGGATCTGAACTCCTGTTTATGGACATCCTGATGCCCACAAATCCCAGGTTCGAGAACGCTCCTGTTTTCTATTTTATACACGGTGGGGGATTTAGAAGCGGGGCCAAGGAATACCTGAGGCTGAATGACCTGAGGGCAGAAACTGCCTTTCAATTCGCCGAAAAAGGATTTTGCTGTGTTTCGGTTCAATACAGGTTGGTGAACCATGACCCCGGTAAATCTCCGGTCCTTATTGGGGATTGCGTGACCGATGCCTGGGACGGATTGCGCTTCCTTCAAAAGCATGCGGATAACTACCACATCGATCCCGCGAAGATCATTGTATGGGGGGAATCGGCCGGCGGGCATATTGCACAGATGCTGACATTCACCGATCCGGAAGAGTTCCCTGGCGATCCCGATCTGGCTGATGTACATATCAGGCCTGCAGGCGGAATTTCCTGGTACGGTCCAAGCGATTTTACCGGTTCACTTATTGAGGAAGCGGGTAATTCCCTGCAAAACCGCCATCTCAGGAACATTACCGGGAAGAACAGCTACTCGGATGAAGATCTGTATCTTGTCAGGGAGATGAGTCCAATTTTCCAGCTGGACAGCCAGGATCCTCCCCTGCTGCTTATGCAGGGCGACAGCGACCACGCGGTGCACCTGTCACATGCCACAAAGCTGGATGAAAGGGCAAAGGAGTTGGGAGCAGATGTGGAATTACTGGTGGTGACCAATGCAGGGCACAACTGGCGTCAGGTGGGCAATCCCATCGAGCCTTCAAAAACTGAGATAAAAGATATGATGCTGGAATTTGCCCAGCGGATACTTAAAGAATAACTGAGATACCATGAATTCAAAAGAGCGATTGCTGATCGCCCTCAAGGGGGGAAAACCGGACCACATGCCTGCCACCGTTCACCAGTGGCAGGGATACCACCTGGATACTTACATGGGTGGCCTCAGTGACCTGGAAGCATTTAAGAAGGTCGGGCTGGACGCCCAGATACAGTATTTCGAGGATATGGCCCAGTTTTGGCTGGTGGACGCTGATTTCACCAAATTCAATACTCGAGTCTGGAAGGATATACCCGAATTGATTTCGGCAGATCCGGATCACCGGATCGTGCATCATACCATCGAAACCCCTGGAGGCAAGCTCAGCTATAAGACTGCCGGTGACCGAAAGACCACCTGGATCACAGAGTACCTGATCAAGAGGGATGAGGATATCCACCTGATCAGGGATTATATGCCGGTGCCCAGGCTTAACCTGCCTCCCATTGAAAAAAAATATAATGAAATCGGCGATGACGGCATTCTGCGTGGATTTGTATGGGGGGACCAGGCGGGATGCTGGCAGCACGCCGCCTGCCTGATGGATATCTCCGATCTGATATATGCTACCTTCGATAAGCCAGACTGGGTACATGAACTCCTGGGGATCCTGTTGGAAAAAAAGATGCTATTCATCGATTCTATGAAGGGTGCCCGCTTTGACCTTATTGAAACAGGAGGAGGCTCATCTTCCAGCACACTTGTCTCGCCCGAGCTTCACCAGGAATACTGCCTTCCCTATGACCGGAAGATGCACAATGCACTTCACGACCTGGGATTCACCATCACCTACCATACCTGCGGAGGTACTTACGGAATCGAAGAACACATCGTGGATAACGGATGTGATGCTTCAGAAACCCTCGCACCTGTCAGCGTGGGAGGTAACCAGGAACCCTGGGAATTCAGGAAAAAGGTAGGGAGCAGGATCGCCTGCATCGGTGGAATCGATCAGTTCAGTGTGCTGACAACAGGATCGGCGGAGGAGATCCGTCAGATGACCCACAAACTATTCAGAACAGTGGGTGCAGATGGCGGGTATATTTGTTCAGCGTCAGACCATTTTTTTGATACTTCTCCCGAAAACCTGGTCACATTCGCCAATGCGGCAAAAGAATGCAGGTACTGATCAGTCCACCCGGGTCACATATACATAATACGCTCCCCGTGTGATACCCTCAATATCTTCAAGCCAGGTCTGCATCCGGAACTCTCCCGGTTCCAGGTCAAAAGTAAACCTGATATCCTGTTGCCCTGAATCCACTTCGGCGACCTGTACCTCATCCCCCAATTTAATGCTTGCTTTGGTAAATTGGAGCGATTCCCCTGCAGATTGAGGTTCACCCCCATCAACTGCTGCACCGGGCGGAAGAGAAGCGTCCAGGGCCAGTCCTGTTTCCAGGGGCCATCGCCTGAGGGCGAATTCATAGCTCCCGGCTTCTGCCACATCCAGCACCCAGTAACCGTTCCCTGTTTGACCTTTACGGATATGTTCCTGGTGCCAGGGAGGCAGGCCGGCAGAGTGCCAGTCATGGGCCCGGATGCTTACAGGGTCCTCCTGGGCTGTATTGATAATGATCTCACAATAGTCATCAAAATCCACAGAAATATCATTCCACCACTCTTCATAGGCACTCCGCAATTGCTCTACTACATCAGGATGCGCTGCTGCCACATTCTCGGTCTGACCAGGATCCTCCTCCATGTCGTACAGTTCTTCTCCCCGGATCAGGTGCCACCTGCCGGTCATGATGGCACACCTCTTCCATTTCTCAGGATCATCTTCCCGCTGTGTATCCGTAATGATGACCCTGTCGGGCCAATCTTTATTTTCCCTGGATAAAAGGGTTTTGATGCTTTGCCCGTCATAATCTGTTTGCGGGGCCTCCAATCCGCAAAGATCGATCAGGGTGGGCAGGATATCAGTATAGCTTGTAATCTGGTCCACATCTTTTCCTGATTTCATTCCGCCCCCAGGCCAGTGCATGAAGAACGGTACACGGTGCCCGCCATTGTACTCAGATCCCTTCTTCCCCCGCATGCCTGAATTGAATCCCTTGGTGAGGAACCCATTTTGATCCAGTTCCACCCCTGCTGCTGTTCCGTTATCCGTCATAAAAATAAGGATGGTATTCTCAGCAAGGCCAAGTTCATCCAGCCTGCTCCTGAGAAGTCCTATGTTCTCATCAATATTTGTGATCATCCCGTAGAAGTTCGGATTTGGGATCTCCGGAGTCCCCTTATACTGATCGATGTATCTCTGCGGCACATGGAACGGGCTGTGAGGTGCATTGGTGGAGAGGTAGCAGAAAAAGGGATTCTCCCTGTTTTTCTCGATGAAATCAAGGGCCTCGCTGAACCAGACATCTGTACAGTAACCTGTTGTTTTTTCAGGTTCGCCATTTCGTAAATAGGTATCATCGAAGTAATCATTGTCCCAGTAATCCGGAGCCTGGGTCACTCCTCCACCGCCATGGTAGAAAGCCTCCTGAAAACCCCTGTCGTGGGGACGGTATGGATAGTTATCGCCCAGATGCCACTTGCCAAACATCCCTGTAGCGTACCCGTTATCCCCAAACACATCGGCCATGGTTACCTCATTCTTCCGCAGAAGGGATCTGCCCATCACAGTATGCCATACTCCCACCCTGTTACAGTTACGTCCTGTCATTAATCCTGACCGGGTTGGAGCACAGGTTGTGCCCACATGGAAGTCGGTGAGTCGGAAACTCTCCCCGGCCAGTTGATCCATGTGCGGGGTTGAGATCCATTCATTGCCGTGAAATGCCATATCACCATAACCCTGGTCATCCGTTATAATCAGGATCACGTTGGGATTTGAAGCCGTTTCTGACGGATTGCAAGATGTAAATAAGGCGAAAGTAAGCAGCGCAATAGCTGTTACCCTGAGAATCGTTTCAATACTTTTCATTGTTTGCTTATTTGGATTTCCAATTAATTTCAGCTTCCTCATTTTCCAGGTCCAGACGAACTGTACAGTTCGCGTACGCTCTGGTATAGGTATATCCTTTGCGGACTGCAGCGCCAAGGGCTTGTCCTGTTGCCCGGTCCAGCAATTTATAATGGTCAAATATCCCTCCATCAAACCTGTATCCATAGGAGTACTCAAAATAACAATTCCTTCCTGCTGCAATCAGGTATGCAGCCAGGGAAAAATCCAGGTGCTTTTCACCGATCGCTTTCCGATCGCTGAGAGGCAGTTCCCTGAAACCAGCCGAAAGCCAGCTCCAATTCCCGGGCCATCCTTTGACCAAAACCAGCTTCCCCATCTCGGAAGCTTTCCTGATCAGTTCGATATCCTTTGCCACCATCTCCTTTTTTAGCCTGCCAGTCTCAGGATCCCGGGTGGTAAATGCACAGAAGTGCTCTACCAGGCATCCCGAGGTATGATCCAGGTACTTCATACCCCCGTCGGCCCACCCGGCCGTATCTCCCCTGATCCCGTTAAATATCATCAGTTTGTCGGGGCCCAGGACTTCCCGTGTCTGGCGGAGCAGTTCATAGGCTCCATGGCTGAGGGCATCGCTGTTGGAACCGGTTAGTGCATCCCTTGTATCCGGATGATTTCTCATCCCGAATTTGGGGATGGCATCCACAAAGACGCCATCGATAGAAGGATGGGAAACCATTTCCAGGCAACTTTCCGACCAGTATTCACGTACAACCGGGTTACGCATATCATAATTCTTCAGGTTCCTTATCAAAATAGGTTTTCCTGCCGTGTCCTTGAGGGCCCATTCGGGATGTTTGAGGAATCCATTTGTTGGTGGGCTCCCCGGGACGGCAATAACACTATTCAGATAACATAATACCTGAATATCAGGATTCAACGATTTCAACTTTTCTGCCAATCTTGAAATTTCCTGCATAACAGGGAGCCGGTCGTTGACACCCGGGTATTTATTCAGGGTGATGATGGAATATGTTTTAGCGAGAAAGGTGATCTGATCCTCAGTCAGGGAATCCCGGGCGGTAATGGTAAGGAATCCAAATTGTCTTATTCCATTACCACTATCGATCCCTTTTCCAGGAAGCACTATTAAAATCAGGATTAGAGAAGCCAGGGCTTTCATAATAACCTGCAAATTACAAAATGCTCCTGCAGCATTTTGCTCAAATAGTGTATCCTGTTGCTCATATATCCCTTTTTCTTTAAGGTGAGGGGCGTAATACATAAATTTGGTATATATTATCCCTGGAACCAGTGAAAATAAACCATTGCATTTGGGAGGAAGGAATCTGGAGGAAACCTGAGGAGGTCTTCTGCACCAAATGATTCAGAGTTGACAATTGTGACCAGGATTTTTATAATCGTCATTTTTCTTGCTACCGGAACCCTCCCGGGATTCTCACAGCAGCCCAACATCATTTTCATTTATGCGGATGACTGGGGATACGGGGACCTGAGCCTTCACAGACATCATACCATCACCACGCCCAATCTTGACCGGCTGGCAGCCGAAGGGACCGAGTTTCTCCAGTTCAACGTCTGCAATCCGGTATGCTCACCCAGCCGTGCGGCTATCATGACCGGGCAATATCCTGCCCGTCATCACATTCACCGGCACTTTGCAGATCATGATTCAAATATGGGAAGGGATATGCCGGACTGGCTGGATCCTTCCGCACCCATGCTATCCAGATTATTCAGCAAGGCCGGCTACAGGACTGCTCATTATGGAAAGTGGCATCTTACCAATAGCGGTGTAACAGACCCTCCATTACCCGTTAATTATGGCTATGATGAGGCACGTGTCTTCAACGGACCGGGTCCCCAGGTGGGGGTACCTATCGGCATATCCACAGGCAAATGTGTGGATTACTCCATGGACTTTATCAGCCATGACCCCGGTAAACCCTTCTTTATCAACCTGTGGATCCACGAATCACATGCCAGGATTGATCCACCCCAGGATGCCAAAGATGCCTATGCCCATGTGGAGGAGCCCTACAGGAGTTACTATGCCTGTATCAGTTATGCTGACAGGGAACTGGGCCGGTTGTTTCAATTCCTCAAAGATGAGGGACTGGACAGTACAACCCTGGTAGTTTTCAGCTCCGATAACGGGCCGGAGTCGCCCCATGATGATCCCGAACGGGTTACCTATTACTCCAGGGGTGAGACTGCAGGACTCGTGGGACAGAAAAGAAGTCTTTTTGAAGGTGGCGTGGGTCTTCCTTTTATCGTTCACTGGCCAGGGCGTGTCCCTGCGGGAAAGATCAACAATATCACACATATAGCTGGAGTAGATATCCTGCCCTCTTTCTGCAAGGTCGCGGGAATAGACCTTCCGGCAGATTATATTTCAGATGGAGAAGACCTTTCCGGGAGCCTGCTGGGCGGGGATCAGCTGCGCACTAAACCGCTGTTTTGGGACTGGAGAGGTCCGAGCAATGGTGATAATTGGCCGCGTATGGCTGTGAGAAGCGGCGCGTGGAAACTTTTGTGCAATGAAGACGGATCCCTGAGAAACCTTTTTAATATTCAGGCCAGCCGGGTAGAGGAGAGTGATTCGGCAACCTATTACCCTGAACTGGCAGATAGCCTGTTCCAGGTGGTCAGCAACTGGAAAGAGAGCCTTCCAGATAACATCTCCATGAATGAAGTTCAATTTTTCACAGATAAGAAAGGAATGCGGGTGATCATCGATCCTTCCGGTGCAGGTTCCAGGCTGGGGAGGGTAACCGATCCCGAATTCCGGTTGTACAGGTCAGATCCGGGTGAAGAGATCATTGTCGATTCAATAAGTCATGATACCCTTAGGATCTACCTGCATATTTCTCCGGATCAGCCGCTGGGATCCTTAGACCAGCTATCCATTGCATTCCGGAAAGGGGAGATAACTACCCTGGATGGGGCCTCGCTTCTCTTTTTCTCCACCGAACCGGTGCAAAACCGGATTCAGACCGGACCGGATCTGTTTACCATGGAATTTAATCTATTTGACGGGTCCAATGAGTTCAGGCTGCCGGAGGTTACCGTTTCTGTGGATTCGGTAAATCTCCTGACCAATATGAATGGAGAAGCATTTTTTAGTTTGCCGGAGGGAACCTACATCATTGGGGCAGACAAAGAAAACTACACATCCAATAACGAAACGCTGGCACTGAATTCCGATACCCTGATCAGGATCTTCCTCCACCCTACCCTGGCCACGGTAAAATTCAGGATCACAGACGGGACAATCCCCCTCAGCGGGGCCGAAATAGACATGGATGAAAAGAAAAAGCTGACCAACGCAGTTGGCATCACACTTTTTGAAGCAATGACCAGGGGACTCCATTATCCCTATTCCATCACTCGAAATGGTTTTTTTAATGTGCAGGACACCCTCCTTTTGAATAGTGATACCACCGTGCAAGCTATTTTGAGCCCTGCCACTGGTAACCAGTACACCAGCAGGAACGGTTTCAGTATCTTTCCTAATCCTGCCAAGGAGAATCTCCATATTATCGCTCCGGAACCCATCTCAGAGGTTGCTCTTTACAACCTGGATGGCAAACTTATCAGGAAGATGAAAATTGAAAACATGTTTTACACGTTACCGTTGACAGGAATCGCAAAAGGCACATACTTCCTCAGTATCACCCTGGACACTGAAGAAAGGGAAACTGTCAGACAAATGATTAATATCCTCTAACAACGCATCGATATCCAATGACCCTGCAGGTGCAATAAGCAAACAATAGCTTGATTGATCCAAGCAAATGAATGATTTTTGAAGAAGCTACCTTCACCCTAACTCAAAATGCCTTCACAGCTCTTAAAAGAGGCCAGGAATATGCCAGCAAAGGGATTATCATACCAGAGCCCATGAAATCGATCAGGTTACTTCCCATGTTTTTATTTGCCCTCTTCCTCCTGCCCTTAAACGGACAGGAGACCGACAGCACCATCGTGATCCGTTCACCATATGATGTGTCGGACAGCCTGATGTTCGGTTGGGTACCTTCCTACCAGCATGACAGCATTCCAGCCTATACGGGAAATACCATATTCACTGCCGACTACCTGCCATCAGGAAGCTACTGGGATGATGACTGTGAGGAGGAGGAGGTCTACCTGGCCAGGATGATCCATAAGGAAGGGGATTCCACACACTGGAACCTGGGCGTGGGCCGTGCCGGGATCATCTATTCCTTTATCGGACCCTATGGAGAGGGCGTTCCCCCTCAGGTCCATGGCTCGGGAGATTTTAACCTGGCCCCATGGATCGACGAGGTGTGGCAGATCGTGAGCGTAAACCAACAACTTAACAATAACGAAAGGCTCCCTGCACCACCCGGTTCTACCCTGGCCACAACGGTCCGCAGCATGCCCTATTTCATTCATGGAGCGGGGGCTTACAGGAACGATACCATGTTTGCCCGTCTTCCCAAGCCCTTTTACAGCCCGTTGATGGCCTCCTGGTATGACCGGCAGGAAAAAGCATTGTATACATCCAACTGGGGCACCCAGGCCCATATACCCAGCCTGCATAAATCGGAGTTACTCTATACCTACAAATACAAGGATCTTGGAAACGGGATCATGGAGAATACCATGATCATCTCGAATTTTGGGGAAGTCCCGGTTCACTACCACAATATGCCCTGGGGTGGTGTCAGGGCTTCCAACCTTCCCCAGGTCTGGATTTCAAAACCTGACCATAGCCTGGAAAGAAGTTATAAAACCTTTGGCGGGGAAGATCCGGGGATCCTGGGTAGCCTTGATCTCACCGGGGGGTACATGATCTGGACAGCAGACGGCAATGATGAGGAGCGTCCCGCCCTGGCCATGGTATACGGTCTTGAAAAGCACAAAACGGAGTACCAGAATAAATACGGCATGGGCTTTAACCGCATACGCTGGGGATTGACAGGCAATGTGGAAAGAAGCTATACCGTATTCGTCCTTAATCCGAAGATCGATATCAACCGGGGTAACTCTTTCTACTACCGGGTCTACTATGTTAACGGGACCCTGAAGGAGGTTCATGCGAAGGCAAAAAAGATCATAGATGCCGCTGATTACGGGTTTATCGAGGCGGATCCTGATGAGGCACAACGAACAGTGATTAAATCTGCGGATCACTTCAATGCACTGGAAGAAGATATCCAGCTCTTTGCAGAACCGGTTCCTGAAAATGTTCCGTTGTTCCTTTTGGAGAATACCAAAACAGGCATACGCTATATTTCCCCCGATCTTTACCATGATGCTCCCACAGAGCCCTTTGTAAATCCATATAGCCCTGGAGATGATAAATATGAGACCTATCAGAACCGCATCGTCTACCGGCAGTATGATGGCTCCATCAAATACATCCGTTTACTCGGTTATGGTGCACTGGCCAGGGATGCAACACCCGACATACGTTACAGGCTTCTGGATTCCCTGGTGCTTGACACCACCCGGATCGTGATCCCCGATGCCTGTAAAAATAAGATATGGATCCCCGTTGGATCCTGCGACAGCTGTTCTGTCGGCCTCGACCCTCAGCCCTTGCCAACGGGGGCCCGCCTCTATTCCGATTTTGGGGAGAACAGGATCTACGAGGCACAGAATCCGGTGAACCTGGATTACACCCATAATGTCGTGAATCCTCACAAATCGGCTCTAAATCCGAGTCACCTGACCGCAAAAGTGGTCCGGCAGACTGGACAATGGTCCGGTCTTTTTTTTGAGATCCCCGGCACCATTGATCTTTCGGGACCGGGTACAATCCGGTTGCGTCTGTACCACGAGACGGAAGATCCAATCAACACGCCATGCAATGTGGGAATCGCACTTAAGCATAACGGGAATGATACAACCAGATTTGAAAAATGGCAGGATGTTACCGTGGCAAATAAATGGGTGGAATATATATTCAACTTTCATCATAATAATCCTTCCGATGCATACAACCAGGTCTGGGTCTATTTCAGTTCCCCGGATGAAAACAATCAGGCTGCCGGCCAGACCTTTTACGTGGATGAACTGACCGGTCCTCCTGTTATTGTTCCAGTGAAGGCGTATCAGGTAACATTCAGGATAAATGATGCTCATACTGAAGCCCCGCTAAAGGAGGTTTCAGTGTTGGTGAACCAACATGAACTGAATACCAACGCCAATGGAGAGGTTCAGATTTCCCTTCCTGCAGGCACCTATTCCTTCCACGCCAGGCATCCGGATTTTGCATCACTGGATTCTTCCCTTCAGGTCTGGAAGGATACCGTTGTGACGTTATCAATGACAGCTGTCAGAAGAAATGTGAGTTTCAGTCTCTACTCAGATATCTCAGGAAACGTATTGTCAGGGGCATCAGTCAATTTCGCAGGAGATGAGCTAATAACAGGCTTAAATGGATCGGCCATATTTGATGCAGAAAAGGGAAGTCACCAGTATACCATAAGTCACCCCGATTATTTCCCTGTTGAGTCTTCGCTAACGCTATCCGGCGATACAACTGTGGTGGTCATCCTGGTTGCCAATAAGGCTACGGCTAAATTCAGGATTTACTCGGACGACGGACCGGTAAATAATGTTGAGTTGCTCCTTGGATCCGAATCACTTACAACCAATCTTACAGGGATTGCGCTCTTCGAGGACCAGGTCAGGTTTGAAGAATACCAGTGGACGGCGGAAAAGGAAGGGTATAAAGAAGAGTCAGGGTTAATTTACCTTGAAAATGATACCGTAGTTAATGTGACCATGAACCTTGTGAGTCGGGTTATGGATCCCGGAATAGGAAGGCTTTCCCTCTATCCCAACCCGGTTCGTTCTACGCTTAGCATCGAATCGGATGCACTAATCCAGCGGATCGAGATCTGTGACCTGTGTGGATTGGTTCTGAGTCACCAGGAAGTTAATGGCGGAAATGCATCATTCGATTTTTCCTGGTATCCACAGGGAATCTACCTGATTAAGGTATCCAGGAAAGGATCTCGAACATTGAGTTTGAAAATCATCAAATCAAAATAATATGAAGACCTCCCCAAGTTTTAAAATTCTACTGATTTCAATCCTTACTGCGAGTATCACTTTAAGTGGATTCTCTCAGAAGGTAACCCATAATCCTCATGCCAACGAAACAATAGAGGAACGGGATGCCCGCATGCAGTGGTGGCGGGATGCCAAATTCGGACTGTTCATGCACTGGGGGCCATCCAGTGTGGCCGGGATCGAAATCAGCTGGGCCAGGGAGAGTCACCCTTTCGACCATCCGGGCAGGCATGAAAAAATGTCCGATGAAACCTATGACCAGTTGTACAAATCCTTTAACCCGGTAAAATTCAATGCCGACAAGTGGATGAAGCTGGCCAAACAGGCGGGATTCAAATATATCGTGTTCACTGCCAAGCACCATGATGGTTTTTCAATGTACCACACAGAACTCAGGGATTACAACATAGCCAACACTCCATTCAGTCGGGATATCTGCAAGGAATTGGCTGATGCGGCTCACAAATATGGATTGAAGTTGGGTTGGTACTACTCTACCCGCGACTGGTCACATCCCGACTACCTGGTGGGTGACAATAAAAAATACAACGAGTTCTATGAGGGACAGGTAAGGGAGCTGCTGACCAATTACGGGGAGGTGGATATCATGTGGTTCGATCACACTGCAGGAACCTGGGAAGACTATTCGATCCCACAGCTGTTCGATATGATGTACGAGTTGCAGGGGGATAAGCTGCTGGTCAATAACCGGGCAGCAAGGTTTATAAAAAGAGAGCAAGGGAAGAAGTACGAACCGGACGATCCCGACTTGAAAAAGCTTGTCCTGGGAGACTTTGATACCCCGGAGCAGAAAATCGGTAAATTCCAGACCCACAGGGCCTGGGAATCCTGCATGACCATGACAAGGTGTTCCCGTGAATCGGGAGGTGGCGGCTGGTCCTACCGGCCGGACGGTACCACAATATCCTACAAGGAAGCGGTTCAGACCCTGGTTCATACTGTGGTCGGAGACGGAAATCTCTTACTCAATGTGGGTCCGCTACCCACTGGGAAGTTCCCTGCCGACCAGGTGAAGATCTTAAAGAAGATGGGGAAATGGCTTGAGGAGAACGGAGAGAGCATTTACGGAACCAGGGGTGGACCTGTCCCCAATGGAGCATGGGGTGGGATGGCTTTCAAAGACAATAGAATCTATGTACATATCCTGAATTGGCCTGAGGACGGATCACCACTGGTTGTTCCGGCACCTGATGAAAAGATTACCGGTCATAGCGGGCTCAATGTAAAAGATCCGAAGGTGAAGGTGACCGCTGAAGGCCTCCAGATAGACATTCCCCTAAAGGGTCGGAATGAAATCGACTCCATCATCGTACTGGAAACTGAATAAAAAACAAATGATCCCCATGATAAATCAGAAATCCATAACACGATCCATATTCTTTTCATCGTGCATAGTCAGTTTAATGATGGTTGCATCTTGTAAAAAACAGGAAAGTCTTCCCCCCATATGCTATGAGAACCAGCATGATTACTCTTTTATGTGGTGGAAAAACTCCATCAAGACCGGGAACCAGGTGTTTGCGATCAAAACCAACCGGTATGCCCTCTCCTTTGACTATCCCAATCTGGCCATTCAGGATCTCAGCATCCTGAAGGAAGTGAGACCTGAGGTTCAAGTTATGCGGGAAACCAACGATGAAAGCTTTCCGATTATGTCCCCCTGTCAGTTGAAATTCGGCATCGATTTGAACGGATCTATGTCCTGGTGCGATTCCACCAGCGGATTGGATGATGACTGCCAGCTGGTGATAACGGGAAAATATTATCAGCGGCGGTTTATTACCAGTTTACCTGGTATGAAGCATTGTGATCCCTACAACAGCGGACTTGTGATATCCTCCTGGCCCGACCGACTCTCTTTCATCCTGAAGGCCATTCCTTCCACAGGCCTTAAAAACCCCGGACTCGTTACTCAGATTACCTTCCCGGAGAAATACAATTCTCTTCTGGAACAAGGGAATATAGTAGGCTTGAAAAATCCTGAAGATGGCAGTGGCTTCATTGTCCATCAATCTGCCGAGGCAACCAGCCTGGAGGTGGATGGAACCCGAGTGACCGTTAAATTGGAGAAAGCTGATACACTGCGGGCAGGTGAGGAAATAAATGGCGGCATGATTGTCTATCCAATTGCCTCCGACATAGATTCAGAAATCAAGCGAATCGCCGAAGAACAAGCACAACCCCTGGTGGTCACTGCAGAACAGATCTCGCCCATTGAATCCCCCATGAACGTGCTTTATGACAAAGACCAGGACTGGTATGAGTTCGTCCTGCGAAATGATCAAACTGAGAGTGAGATGACCCAGGCAGAACCCGTGGAAGGGAATCCGGGTCCACAGGAGGATCTGAATAACAGGATCGAACGGGTGCTTTTCACGGTGAGCAATCCCTCCAACAGAGGCAGGGTAGCACGCCTAAACTTTGCCAAGGGTCAATTAACACCGGGTGGGAGTCCGGTATTCAGTATTCCAGGCATATCGGCTGTCCTCAGGGACCAGGATGGATTTCCTGTGGGAATACCCATCCAGCTGTCGAAAAACTGGCACGGAGGTGGGCGAACCGGCATTAGCCACTACTATAAGGGTAGCTGGTTCTACGGCCTCACCATGATTACTATCCCGGCTAATACTGACCTGACACTGGAATATACCAGTGTGAACTCTTTATGGGGTGGAGTGCCTGCAGCCTCCCACGCCCAGCTCAGCCTTGTTGGCTGGGGCAGCAACCAGCAATGGGACCAGAGTGCCATCGGAGCATGGGGAGAGATGATCACCTATGAGCCCGACCTTGACCAGGCCAGTGCCCCTGTCCTGGACTTCCGCCCAATGCTGGTCAGATTACCCAATGGAAGAAAATGGGGATGGACAGGGAACATAGGAGGTGCCGATATTTTCAACTATACCAAAACCGATGGCAACAGGGGCTGGCACTCCAGGATAAGGACACACTACAAACGTTACAGCCCCAACTTCACCGAGGTAACCTACTGCGGAACCATGGATGACCGATCCATGGATTTCGAGTACACCACCTCGGTTGGCCGGTCCGATGACCTTACCAGGGGCATCTACAGGATCAAACTAAAGGTGAATGAAGATATCAGTTTCAAGGATTTTGTGGTATTCCAGGCAGCTGCAGAAACCTATCATTTCGCCTCCTCAAACACACTGGCCTGGGGCAATGAAGAGGGACTGAACGAAGAATGGGCGGCCACAACAGGCGGAACATCCAGGTACATAACCCCCAAACAGGTGGCAGAGGGTACGGTCCCATGGTTTTCATTCACCGACGGGAGATTCAGCACTACCCACCAGGATGCCCGGTTTCTCCCTGCCAACCGCGGTTTTGTCATCCGTGAGTGGGGAGCCAGGATCAATGGAGTGGATAACGTTCCTCCCTGGTTTGCCGAGTACAATACCACCTCAGGGAGGCATGGAGGTCCAAGCAGCCTGATCAATATAATCCCGCCGGAATACTGTAATAGATTCCAGAAGGGTGACTACATCGAAGCAGAAATCGAGCTCTTTATTATCCCTTTACATGCAGAGGATTACTACGGACCCAATCAAAACCTGGCTGAAGCATTAAAAACGAAGGCCAACAGCTGGGAACTGGTATACAGGGAGGCAATCGGTAATGACCTGGAGGTTGAGATCCAGTCAGGCCGCCTGCTGGATTCCTACCCGATTAAAATAGAAGCTGAGGATAACAGGGCGGCATTAGTTATCACCGGAGGAATGGGGTATGTCCCCATGGTCATCACCAATCTATCCGGATTCAGAAATCCTCAGCTCTCCAGAAAGGTGAATAACTCATGGCAGACTGTGGATCAATCGGTCCACGGAAACGATTTCTGGCAAGCTGATTATAATGCTGCAAATGGCAGCTGGGACATCAGCTATAACCTGAACCTTGACACGCCCGGCGACGAAAGAGAGCGTGCAGAGTTCAGGTTTGAATTGACTGATTAATGCAAAATGGTTGAAAACAGTTCAATCCGTAATTCGAAATTAAATAAATGAAGATGCTTGTCCATTAAATCCAGAGAAATGAAAAACTTCTTACTAACTGTCTGCCTGTTTGTATTCATCTTAAACATCAATGCTGGCAATCCAGACTCAAACATCTTCAATGTAAAAAAGTATGGTGCTATCGGTGATAGCCTAACGATGGATACGGAAGCCATACAGGAAGCAATTGATGCTTGCACTCAAAATCGTGGTGGTATGGTGTGGATTCCAGCTGGTAAATATCACATTGGAACCATACGGCTGAAAAGTAATGTCACTATTTCACTTGATTATGGAGCATATCTTCTGGGAAGTCAGAATATTGCAGACTACGACACCGACCTACCCAAGACCCGGGAAGGAAATGCAGAGTGTTTGATTTTCGCAGAAAATGCCACTAATATCACTATAGAAGGACTTGGTGTAATTGATGGCCGCGGAACACATCTGGCATTCCCACGCATGGGGTCTGATAGAACCAGATTGCCACGTCCACGCCTGATACGAATGGAAAGCTGTTCAAATCTTTCATTCTCTGGAGTAACCTATAAAAAACCGGCATTCTGGGGAATACACCTGGTTGATTGTAAGAAAATCCATTTCAATGGGGTTACCGTGCGGTTCAGAAATAATAATTACAATAATGATGGCCTTGATCTGGATGGATGCCATGATGTACTTATTGAGAACTGTGACATTGAAGCTGGCGACGATGCCATTTGTCTGAAAAGCTCACTCCATCCGTGCCGGAACATTGTAGTCAGTAATTGCAGGGTCTCCAGCAATACATCGCCCCTGAAATTCGGGACCTCTTCAAGTGGAGGATTTATAGACGTAAAGGTCACCAACTGCTATTTTTACGATTGTCCCATGGGGGCCATCAAGCTGCAATTGGTCGATGGAGGGCGAATGGAAAACGTGGAGATCTCGAGAATTGTGATGGAAGACGTTGGAAATCCGATCTTCATCCGACTGGGCAATCGTGGACGCCAATACACTAAAGAGACCGATATAGCCTTTAATGCGAGTAAGGATGGTTTCGACGATAGCGTTCCGGTGGGAACCCTGAAGAATGTCCGGATCAGTGATGTGGTTGCTGAGGTCACTGTTGAGTCTCCAGAGAAAGAGGCGAGAGCTGTCTACAAAAGGATAGACTTGATGAATCAATACCTTGATGCGGAAAAGCTTGCTGAGAAGCAAAAATCCAGAACAGGCCCCATCATGATCACAGGGATTCCGGGCCATTATATTGAAAATGTAAAACTAGAGAATATCGAAATTTCCTATCCAGGTGGCGGATCTGCAGAAGATGCTCAGCGTATTATTGCCGAAGATGAAAAGCGCTATCCTGAACAATTTTTCTTCGGTGTTCTTCCTGCCTGGGGTGCATATATACGTCATGCAAAAAACATAGAATTCAATAACGTAAAAATGTCGGTCCGTGAATCCGATAAACGCGAAATGATTGTTACAGAAGATGTTGTAGGCTTTATCACTAAATAGTATTAGATGAACTGGAAATATTTTCTTACAGCGGTCTTCAGCATATTTTCACTTTCCACCTTTGCCAAAAGTGTTGAGATTTACTCAGCCCCCAATATCCCCGCTATTCAATTTGCAACAGGTGACCTTCGGAAGGCCCTGAAGAAACAGGGAATGGTCTGTCAATTATTTCCTCTGGGGAAGCTGCACGGGAAAAAGGGGGATGTACAGATCATCATTGGTCTTGCCAAGAATGAAGATGTCAAGCAGGGCACGAAGTCAGTTGGAATCAACACACCCCAATTCTCCTCACCTGAAAGCTATTCCATCCAACTTAGCCATAACGATAACCAACCTTCTGTTTGGGCCATAGGATCAGATGCCGCCGGGGCTATGTATGCAGGGCTCTCTCTGGCTGAAACATTTGCGCAGGAGGGCATCGAAGGAATAAAGGAAGAAGATTGCAGACCACATCTTGAAAAAAGGGGCCCGAAGATCAATGTACCGCTGGATGCACGTACACCGGCCTATGCGGATTGCGGGGATGCCGCCCAACAGAACATGGGTGTGATGTGGGAAATGGAGCTCTGGAAGGCACACCTGGACCAGATGGCGAGGTACCGCTACAATGCGATTACCATGTGGAATGCCCATCCCTTCCCTTCCATGGTAAAGGTACCGGAATACCCGGATGTGGCATTGGAAGATGTAATGATCGCAGACATTGACTGGATGGAATGGTTCCCGAAGAATGCGGGTTTTGGTGGTTCAAAGGGAGTGACGGAAGATATCCTGGAAAACCTGAAGGTCATTAAAAAGATGACAATGGAGGATAAGATCCGTCACTGGCAGGAAGTGATGCGGTACGCCCATGACCAGGGGATCGAGTTCCACATAATCACCTGGAACATCTTCACCTGGGGTACCAATGGGAAATATGGGATTACCCATAATGTGGACAATGAAATAACCATTGATTACCTTCGAAAGAGTGTAAAATCCCTGTTTGAGACCTATCCCCTGCTGGCCGGAATAGGGGTAACCGCAGGTGAACACATGCCCAGTCTCACTCCCCGCGAAAAGGAACAGTGGCTATGGAAGACCTATGGCCTGGGCGTCATGGATGCCAAGCAAGCCTTCCCCGGCCGTAAGATCCGCCTCATCCACCGCTACTGGATGTCTAAGATCCCCGACATGGAGTTTGAGACCCCTTATGTAATCGTTTCGCTGGAGCGATAGAATGAAGATCCGGCAATTGAAGGCCCGATTCGACGTAAATGCTACGTCATTTAATACAAGCATTGCATCTTATTGCAATGTTTGGTTGAGTATGGTCATCCAACGCCAGGTGATTTTACCATAATTGAATTCATGCTTTGTCTGCTGTTTTGAACTTCCCACCAGTTTTCCATCTGTTTTCCGCCCAACTTTGAGTTCTGTCAACGAAAATTCCCCCTGTTCAAAATCAAAGGTTAGGCCATCATCATTATACATCAGGTAGCTGTTTTCTTTTGTGCCGTAGTGCCTGACCTCCAACGTATTCATGCCCTGACTATCTGATCCGTTCACTACAGGCAGCATCGGTATTATCGCCCCGTCCTTTACAAATAAAGGGATCTGTTCCAATTTACTCTCAATGGTAATGGTCTCACCATTCCCTGCGTATTCCCCGGTATAAAAATCGTACCAATTACCTCCGGGAAGGACAACGTTACGCTCTTTCTGTCCGGTAAATACCGGGGCCACAAGTATGTATGGCCCCATCATGTATTGATCGGTAACCTCTATCCTTTTCTGCTCAGCATAGGGATTCTCCGAATCATCCAGTTCACCTTCGGTCAAGACCTCTTTTGCATCATAGCCGGTTTCCAATACCATGGCCCTGAAAGGTGGGATCCCTTTTTGATGATAATCGTAGAATGCTGTGTAAATATAGGGAAGAAGTCGTGTCCTGAGTTGAACCACATCCCTAACCAGATCTGTTACCTCAGGAAAACTCCAGGGTTTCATGCTCGAAGCCCATGCATTGAGCTGCATCATTGGTGAAAAACAAACCGTCTGAAAGCGTCTTATCCACTCCTCAGCAGAATTGGCACTGCGTATCTCAGGTGTCCACAACACTCCGGAAAGCGACGAGTTTGCCAGTGCTGTAACATATCCTTCATGACCATAGTAATCACTGTAGATTACGAAACTTTTATTGCTTGCTCCAATATAGGATGATCTGACGAGACCATAGGTTCGTTTGTTCTGCTTTCGAAAGTGTTCAGAAAACATGTGCTGCATGATCAGGCCGTAGAGTTGGCGGATTTCCACTGCATCATTTCCTGATGGAAAAGTGGCATGATCGGGCCACAACCAGAAATCATAGCCATCCACCTCATCAAACTTATAGCCACTAACGCCCATATCCAGGTGATTCATTTTATGATGATTTAGCACAACTTCCCGTGCTTCAGGGATGGTATAATCAGGTACTTCACCCAGCCAGACCGTATGACTGCCGGTATAGGGCCGGATATCATCATACATGGTGGAGGTCGGCGCCACATAGGGATTCTCCCACAGGTTCACTTTGATGCCTTTTTCATTGAGTTTTTTTACAAACTTTTCCGGTTCGGGGAACCGGGTCTTATCCCAGTCAAACGAGCAGGGGTAAGCAAAATCCTGCCATCCGGGTTCCAACCCGATCACATCCAGGGGGAAATTATAGGTTTCGAAGTCCGCAATTTCTTTGTGAACATCTTCATCACTGAAATGGGTGTTCACCCTGTGTACAAAACCCAGGCCCCATTTTGGCGGAAGAACTCCACCACCACAGAACAGGTTATACCTTTGAACGGCTTCAAGCGGATGCCTGCCGCAAAAAACGTAAACCTCCAGTCCCCCGTCCTGAACGCTCGCTTCTACGGCATCGGACAATGGGCGGGCAGACCAGTTTTCACCGGTGGTCCTGTCCACAGGTTCAGGCAATTTTCCATCTTTCCGGTTACCCACGCCAACATGGATCTTCACTCTCCGTGAAGAATTGATGAGTACCCCGTATCCCTTGCTGGATATATAAAACGGCACAGGAGCATGCGTGTACCCCTTAACCCCGCCGTAATGATCCACTTTTAAAGTATATACATTTCCACGGCGGTTAATTCCCGAGAATTCCAATCCCAGGCCATAGATTCTTTCGGTTTCCTCCAAAGGCAGCCTGATGCTGGCCCGGGAAGAATTGAGAAGAAATTGGGTGGCCTCCTTATGGAATGGGAAAGGTGTATCTCCCAGTTTATTGATTGCCTCTATTTTCGGAGAGCCAGCGTATTCCAGAGCATTCAGCCCGGTTTCACCAAAACTTGCTTTCCACACGCCCGGCAAAATCTTTTCCCAGCTCAGCGGATCCATTCCCCCGATGGACGGGGTTTGAGCCTGGCTTGCGAAAGTCACGGCCAGAAGAACACTAACAATCAATCTGCTTTTCATATTAGATGCTAATTTATAAATCATTGTATTAAGATAATTGCCTGAGTAGAATGAATTGGGCAAGGAAAAGGTGTATTTAAGCAATTTTTTCTGGTATTTTCATTATAATTTTACAGACATTGATTTGATTGATGTATTTCAGGATTGATAGAGACTGCTAACTTGGAGAATGCTCATGATAAATTTCTTCCAATTAATTCTGGCCGGTATCTTACTGCATAAAAATGATTCACACTGATCAAACTTTAATATGAAACGAAGAGAAATGTTAAAAACCGGGGTTGCATTGACCGGAGCGGCACTGCTTGGCCCCTCAGCTTTGGGAAACCTTCCATATGGAAGAGATAATAAACAGGTCCCCTCCTACCTGAAAGGGTATGAGGAAATCTACGCTGTGGATCCACGAAAAGCGGCATTAAAATATTTCAAGGAAGCCAGGTTCGGGCTTTTCATGCACTATGGACTCTACAGCCTGCTGGAAGGGCACTGGAAGGGTGAGCATTCCAGACCGGCCGAATGGGTGCAGTTAAGGGGCAAGATACGGGTGAAGGAATATGAAAAGCTATCAGAGCGGTTTACCGCTGAAAGATTCGATGCCGACTTTATTACGGATATGGTGCTCAATGCCGGGATGAAATACATTAACCTGACCACGCGTCACCACGACAGTTTCTGCCTTTTTGACTCCAAATACACCGATTTCAAGAGCACAAACAGTGCGGCAAAACGGGACCTGGTGGCCGAGCTGTCCGAACAGTGCCAGCAAAAAGGGCTTGGTTTCTACCTCTACTACTCCCATGGCAGGGACTGGCGCCATCCACATGCTCCCAATAACGGGGACTGGGGTGGCAATGCAAGGCCGCAATACGATCCTCCTGAGGAGAGCTACAAATATGGTGAGGAGCACAACCTTCAGATCTATTTGGAGTTTATGAAAAACCAGATCACAGAGCTGCTGACCCATTATGGTCCAATCGGTGCCATCTGGCTGGACGGAATTGGCACTCCCCGCTCCCGCCCTGATAAAGTCCACCTGTTCAAGGCCCAGGAGCTTTATGACCATATCCACTCCCTGCAACCCCAGGTGCTGGTATCTTATAAACAGGGTCTGCTGGGAACAGAGGATTTCAAAGCACCGGAGCGGCATTTCAAGGGTACATCAGATGTGCCGCTGGAGATCTGTGATACGCTTCAGCCCCGTTCCTGGGGACATGATCGTTCGAATGAAAGTGAGCATAAAACATCCAACCAGGTTATGGAAATGCTTAAGCGGGCAGAGGAGATGGATGCCAACCTCCTGTTGAACACAGGACCGCTGCCGGATGGATCGATCCATCCGGATGATGTAAAAACCCTGGCAGAGGTGGGCAAACTTAAACGTTGAGATAAGAATCATGAAACACTTGATGTATTTATTATTACCGGTACTGCTGGTGGCTTGCAAGCCCCAAAAAGCCGACCACCAGCTTCCCAATATCATCTTTATTCTGGCAGATGACCTGGGATATGGGGATGTGGCATGTTTTAATCCCGAGGGTAAGATCCCAACACCTCACCTGGATGACATGGCTGAAAACGGCATCATGTTTACCGATGCACATACCACATCAGCCGTCTGTACTCCCACACGTTATGGCATATTAACAGGTCGGTATAACTGGAGGTCGTCCTTAAAAAGATCCGTATTAAGTGGTTATTCCAAATCACTGATGAAACAAGAACGGACTACCATCTCTGAAATGCTGCAAAAACAGGGGTACAACACCGCATTTATTGGCAAATGGCACCTGGGATGGGATTGGGCAATTCAAAGCGAGGATCCCAAAGAGCCCCGGGATAACCTGAACTCAAAGCCAAAAGTGGACTTTAGCTCACCGGTTAACCATGGACCGTCAACCCATGGATTCGAATATTCTTTTGGTTTCTGTGGTTCGCTTGATATGCCTCCCTACGTCTATGTGGAGAATGACATGCCAACCATGGTTCCCACAAAAACAACGGTTTGCGCAGATGAAAAAGGATTTTGGAGAAAAGGGCTGACTTCCGATGATTTTGACCATACCCTTGTACTGCAGGATCTGACCGATAAGGCTGTTCAATACATCCGTCAACATGAAAAGGCAGGATCCCCTTTCTTTCTATACTTTCCATTGCCGGCTCCGCACACACCCATTTTACCTACCACCGAGTTTTTAGGAAAAAGCAACACCAACATGTATGGTGATTTTGTGATGCAGGTTGACGATGTTGTGGGTCAGATCAGGGAGACGCTCGAAAATCTGGGAATTTCAGAAAATACCCTTTTGGTATTCACCAGTGACAACGGGTGTTCGCCAAGGGCTGATTATGAAGAGCTTGCCGCTGTAGACCACGACCCGAGCCATACCTTCAGAGGAACAAAAGCCGATATTTTTGAAGGAGGGCACCGGGTGCCATTTATTGTTGAGTGGCCCGGGAAGGCATTGAAGAACTCGATTTCCGACAATACGATCTGCACCGTGGATTTTTTTGCCACATGCGCCGAACTCACCGGATACCAGATCCAAGATAATGAGGCAGAGGATAGTTTCAGCATTCTGCCTGCAATAAAGGGTGAAAGCGATGCCAATATCCGTGAATTTACGGTCCACCACTCCATCAATGGATCCTTCGCCATCAGGCAGGGCAATTGGAAACTTTGCTTCTGCCCCGGATCCGGCGGATGGAGTTATCCCAGGCCACGGGACATAGAAGCAGAAGGATTGGAATTGCCGGCCATGCAGTTATATCAACTCGGTGAGGATATTGGCGAAACTAAAAATCTGATTCATGAATACCCGGAAAAAGCAACGGAGTTGAAAAAAGCGCTTGCAAACATCATTCTTGATGGAAGAAGTACCCCGGGATCAACCCGGGAAAATGAAGGGATGGAAGGCTGGACACAAATAGAATCGATTATTAACTGACCGAAGAATCGCATGTGAAGACTAAAAAAGTTTCATTGATCGTTGTCATATTTGCTTTTCTATTTGGTTTTCCGAGCCTTGCTTCCACTAAATCCATTTCAGCAGGAAGGACCGCTGGGCCGGATGATGGCGAGAGACCCAATATCCTTTGGATCAACAGCGAAGACAACGGCACCTACATCGGGTGTTACGGTAACAGGGTTGCAGAGACTCCAAACCTGGACCAGCTGGCCCGGCAAGGAGTGAGATATACAAAATGCTTTGCCAATGCTCCGGTTTGCGCGGTAATGAGAAGTTCCTGGATCCTGGGGATACCGGCAGTCAGTACGGGGACACATCATATGCGCAGCTATTTCAGGGTCCCGGATTCGCTCGTACCCTACCCGGCTCTCCTGAAGGAAGCAGGATATTATACCACCAGCAACGGCCGGACCGACTATAACAATTCCAGTTTCGACAGTGAGATCTGGGATGAATACGGCAAAAGGGCTCATTACAAGAACCGGCCGGAGGGGATGCCATTCTTTCACAATTATAATATACTCGCCAGTCATGAGGGCCAGATATTCAATGATCTCTACCCTGAAAAGTATCCCGTGGAAAGATCTCCTTTGAAAGGAATTGTTATCCCTCCCTACCAGGTCGAAACACCTGAAAACTACGCCGATTGGCAACGGGTTTATGAAAGGATCTCCGATATGGATAGCCAGGTTGGGGAATACCTTTCAGAACTCAAGAAATCAGGTGAGGCAGAGAACACCATTGTGGTGTATTGCCCCGACCATGGCGGCATCACCCTTCGCTCAAAGCGTTATCTTTTTGACAGTGGAACCCGGGTTCCGCTGATTGTATATGTCCCTGAAAAATGGAAACACCTGGCTCCGGGCAAGCCGGGATCAGTCATTGATCGACTTGTGCAGTATATCGACATGCCTAAAACCTTCCTGTCGCTGGCCGGTGCTGAGGTTCCCGACCGCATGCCTGGACATGTTTTTATGGGACCGGCAATTGAGCCTGCCCCTGAAAACGTATTCCTCTACTCGGACCGGTTCATTGCATCCCCCGATATGAGCAGGGGCATCACCGACGGACGCTGGAAATACATCCGCAACTATGAAACTGACCGTCCCCGATTGCAAATGCTCTATTATCCCCTGATGCAGAGAGGACAGATGTCCCAGCTGAGGGAATTCCAGGCTGGTCGGACAAACCCCGCACAATCCGAGATTTTCCAGCTCCAGCCTTATGAAGAACTATACGACACCAGGGAAGACCCTCATGAAATAGAGAACCTTGCAACTCTTCCTGCTTACAGGGATAAATTGAAGGAGTTGCGCCTGGAACTGGACAGGCAAATAGTTGCATCACGTGATGCCGGATTTCTACCGGAACCATTGATGGCAGATATTGACCGTAACAAAACCACTACCATCTATGATTTTTGCCAATCGGCGGAGCGTTATCATCTGGAAAATATTATGAAGATCGCTGCTGTGGCCGCAGAAAAGGATCCTGGCAATATTCCAAAGCTTGTGAAAAATCTGAAGCACAACGATCCTGTAATGCGTTACTGGGCCATCCAGGGCCTCCGGATACTGGGACGGGAGGCAGGCCCGGCTGTAAGGGATATAGAAGAGGCATTGGAGGATGAGGAGGCCAGTGTCCGGATCAATGCCATGATGGCCCTGGGAAATACCGGTCAGATTGAGACGGCGCTGGAGTTACTGGTCGAAGAAGCAAAGGCAGCAGACACTGATGCACACGCCAACTGGGCCCTTTATGGGATAAAATACCTGGATGCCCCGGAAGCCATTGAGGGAGTCAAAGAGAAGAAGGTGGTCAGGGGCAAAGACTCCCGGTTAACATACCGTTCGTTGATACACGGCGGCACCATGTACCGGGCACCCCTCGATCTGGATCTCAGACCAAAACGATGAAATATGCTGTATTCCATATCATCCTGATTGTATCCTGTCTGTCATTTCATGCTGTTTCCGGTCAGGTATCAGTGATCAAATCAGAATGTGAGGGACGTGAGGCCTATTCGCTTCAGAATAACAAAATGCGCATAAGTCTGTTGACCGGTGGGGGCTTTATTGCAGAACTCAGGTTAATTACCTCCAATGGAAATGAATCGGTCAATCCCATGTTCATCCCACATTACAGAACCATAGATCCCCATAACTACACACCTGAGTTACACAAGGATTTATATGGTTCGGATATCAACGGCAGGTTAATGGCAGGCTACATGGGGCATTTTCTCTGTTTTCCTTATTTCGGTGACCCGAATCCGGAGTGGGGGGAGAAATGCGGACACTCCACACACGGAGAGGCTTTCGCTGTAAAATATGAAATTGAAAAAGAATCAAAAGGCCCTGGTGCAGTTGTCAGGGCATCAGCCGTATTGCCGTTGACAAAATATTCCATCAAAAGAAGCCTGACAATGCTTCCGGGACAATCCGTCGTTCTGGTGAATGAAGTCATTGAGAACCTGGAGAGTGTTGACCGCCCCTACCAGTACGTTCAGCATTTAACATTCGGCCTACCTTTTATCGAAAAAGGGAAAACCTTCGTTGATGCCCCTGTATCCAGAATCGCTTTCAGCGAGCAAAAGGATGACCCATTAAACCAGAACAGGGTACAATGGCCTGTTACCACAATGGAGGGAGGCAATGTGATAAACACCGGTGTCTTCGGCTCTGATAAGGGTGAAGGCGGATACCGTGCCTGGTTAATGGATCCTGACAGGGAACTCACCTGGTTAACCATATACAACCCGGGACTCAAGCTCCTGGTAGGTTATATATTCCGGAAAGATGAGAATCCATGGATCGGAGACTGGCAGGAGAACCAGCATGCCAGGGGCTTCCCAAGGAATGGAAAGACAATTGCCTGGGGACTTGAGGTCGGGACAAGCCCTTTCCCTTCGGGAATTAAACAAAGCATTGAGAGGGGACTTGTATTCGATACTGAAACCTACCGATGGATCGGTGCCGGAGAGAAGAAGGAACAATCCTATTTGATATTCCTGCTGGAGATTGATGTGGATTTTAAAGGTGTAAAAGAGCTGAAACTTGAAAAGGGTGCCATCACACTCACAGAAAACGAAACCACAAAACAGATAAACATTGCCAGCGACTTTACTCTAAACAGATGAAACATACAGCCATAAGCCTGATCGTTACTTTGATGATTAACACGGTATCGGTCTTCTCAGGAACCGATCTGAAAGATTCCCCTCCCAATATTGTTTTTGTTTTCGTTGATGACATGGGATGGGGTGATGCAGGTTGTTATGGAAACAGGATGATAAAAACTCCGAACCTTGATAGAATGGCCAAGGAAGGCATCCTGTTTACCAATTTTACTGTTGCCTCCCCCGTGTGTTCTCCCTCCAGGGTAGGTGTTATGACCGGGCAGTTCCCATCCAGGCACGGCTTCCATGGCCACCTGGCCAGCCTTGAAATCAACCAGCGGAGGGGAATGCCCAATTTTCTTGATCCGGGTGTTGAGACACTCACAAAAATTCTGAAGAAGGCCGGTTATGCGACCGGGCATTTTGGCAAATGGCACATGGGTGGCCCGCAGGATAAGGGTGCTCCTCCGCCTTCAGACTATGGTATTGATGTGAGCGGAACAGTGCTCAGTACTGGTCCAGGGTATAAGAAGGATGGTGACAGCAGGGCCCATTCCTCATACAGGATTATGCAACATACCCTTGATTTCATTGAAGCCAATGCCGAAAGGCCTTTCTTTATCAACTGCTGGATCATTGATCCTCATTCGGTCCTTCGCCCAAGCGAAGAGCAACTGGCAGACTATCCGGAACTTGAATCTCCGGCACAGGGCTTTACAAGTGCCCCCCAGGTATATTCAGCGGTAATTACGGATATTGACCGCCAGGTTGGCCGGCTGCTGGAGAAACTGGAAAAGCTGGGTATCGCAGAAAATACCCTGGTTGTTTTTTCAAGTGACAACGGTCCTGCCCCAATCTGGGGACGGGATACTTTTCACAGCGGAACAGGAAGTGTTGGACCACTCCGCGGCTGTAAGGCCAGCCTTTACGAAGGCGGAATCCGGGTCCCTTTCATTGCGTGGTGGCCGGGAAATGTGCCTTCCGGGAGGGTGGATGATAGGACGGTAATTTCCGGAGTTGACCTTTTGCCTACTTTCTGCGGCCTTTCAGGAGTTGAACTCAGTGAAGACCTGGACCTTGATGGTCAGGATATGTCACCGGCATTCATGGGTAATTCGGTTCAAAGAATAAAACCATTGATGTGGGAATACCGTTTTGGTCCCTGGGGCAGGTATATTCAGATACCCCCCATGCTTGCCATGCGCGACGGGGACTGGAAACTACTGATTAATCCTGATGGAAGCCGGATAGAGCTTTACAACCTCAAAAAAAATCCCTGTGAAGTGGACAACCTGGCCAACGAAAATCCTGAGATTGTAAAGAAAATGAGTGAGGAGCTTCTGAAGTGGCATCTTTCACTTCCGGGTAAGGAATTCATCCCGGAAAACGCAGGATCATCTGATTATCCCTGGCCAAATGAAAAATGACCGATGAACCTCTCACCATCGAATCATTGCGACACGCAATGGTCGACAGGGATGTACCGGACCACAAGTTGACCTGATCAGCGGTAGAACTCTTGATCCGGATCAAGGTGGCGTGCTCCATAGGTCTCAGCAGGGCTTCCAACTTCAAGGGCCCCCAGGTCCGGTGCGTCTCCCTTGTAGTTATCATTTACGTTTGGGATTATAATTCCTGCATCTACAACTTTCCCCTTGGGATTAAGATTAAAATTTAGATCTACTGCGTGATACACGGGATAAGGAACACCTCTTTCAAACTTATGGGTGGGTTTCTGAAGATCCTCAAATACGTCATAGTCAATGGTTATTCCATTTTTTTCAAGACCACTGGCCCGGCTGAATTCCCTTAATGTCTTAAATCCGACCAACTTCCCATCTTCAGGTGAAAGCCATCGGAATTGATCGTCTGGACTCTCGGGTCCCTGGTTGGGCCGATAACCGTTATAATTCGCAACAGAATAGGGAGTGGTGTACGGGAATCTGGCAACATTAGTTGGCCCGTCCGCACCAAGAAATAGATTATTCCGGTAGTTCGAATTGGGGTGCCCGGAACCACCATTATTTACTGTGATAAAGGTGTTGTGGTACACTGTCATACCCGGTGTTCCGCCATGGATTTTGAGCGCTCCACCCAAGGGGACATGGTATAGAAGATTTCTTATGTAGTAAGCGGGACCCCCAAATACGGTTTGAGCGCTTAATCCGTTCTCTGCAGCATTTACTCCCCTGTTCCGCATGATGCGGATATTGTGCACACCACCGTCCGCCTCAACGAAGTCATCGACCATCAGGTGAATGTCATTGTTGTAAATATCGATCGATACTGCTTTTAAATCCTGTTCAGCCTCCGGGGTACCATAGGTGGATACCCCAATACCATCATGGAAGAATGCAATGGAATTATAGGCGATTACGTGACCGGAACCATACACTTTAATGCCATAGTATGAATCCAACAGGTGTGTTCCGTAGGGTATAAATCCTTTTCGGTCGGCGGCCCAGCCGAACAATCTAAAGCGATCATCGCGACCAATGATGACGTTGTCCTGGATCAGAAAGTTCCTGGAACCGGCAAATTCAGTCCGGATGGCCTCACCCACCATCTCAAAGCGACAATTCCGTACTGTTAAATTACTTGCTCCCGCCAGGTGTTTCCTGCCGGCTTCAAAAACCCTGTCCACATTCCTGAATGTGAGCCCCTGGAAAATATGATGGTCTGTAGCCATCACATTAAATAAGTTGGTGGCACCTGCCCCATCAAAGATAACTTCACCATCACCTGCTGCCTCAATCACAATAGGTCGCTCAGCAGTGCCTTTTTCAGTGAACCAGTAAGTTCCATCGAATGGTATATTATGCCAGTCAGGATAATTAAGAAGATCCCCTTCGTAGAGGCCACCATGAATTTTAATAATATCTCCAGGCTGTACCGGATCTTCAGCAACCACATACCAATCTCCCTTGGTATTTCGCGAACCGCCATAGGCAGAAACTAATCCCGGGTAGTGTGGTTCTTCCTTCTCGCCGGTATAATATTCGGGATATACATGCCTTACCCTTCCTTCACGGTAAGCTTCAGGTTCTGCACGCGTAGAAACATTTACAACTTTAACTGCTTGCCCGCCGATTCCATCAGGATCTTCCATAGTAAAGCGTGCCTCATACTTGGTGCCGATATTAAGGTCCAGAATACTCCCGGCAAACATATGGGGAGTGGTGTAATCAATACCCGCTCTTTCGATATGTTCCCCCCCAATTCTCAGGAGAGACATTCCCTTTCTCCATTCGTCACCCGATCCGGCGATTCTGTACTCTACCTTAACCGTGGCATTGCGGTTATCATCTCCATCAATGTACCACTCGAAACCCAGATTCTGAAGGGTTGGCGGCTCAATGATAAATTTTCCGGATTGAACCTTGTCCTGGGCTTGTGACAGATTTGGGAGAATGAAGAAACTAATAAAAAATAAACATGAAGTGAGGTAGCGCTTTTTCATGATTTCTGGTTATTTAGCAATGGTGTCCAGGTAAAAATACGGAAATAAGGTTAGCAAAAGATTTACCTCTCCATGGATAAAAAACTTCTGCCATATTAATGCTTATCTTTAATAGCCTAAAACAAATGAGAACCCTGATCCTGATTACTGCCGTCCTGGTATTTGTTGTAATACATGCTCAGTCGCAGAGCCATGCCGATTGGATGAAAGGTACCTGGGGATTGAACTGGAAGCCGGGTGTGGGAGCCCATGTGATGAAAACCACCCATGTGGAGGACTTCCTGGATCAGATAAATGATCTGAAAACGGTAGACTATATCCAGCTACATTTAAACGGATCAGGCATCCAGACTCCCCATCATGCAGCACCCCACCCAGTATTAGAAGCACTGCATTCCACCAAGTGGGACTCCACGCTGGAAAATGCTTTGATCGTGCCTCCTGCTTCCGATGGGGATAATTTCATGGTATGGTTAAAAGCCATTAAAGCCGCGGGATACAGGACACAGGTCTACCTGAATGGGGCCAATGTGATGAAAAGGCACGAAAAAAAAGCTCCCTGCACCCATTTGCCGCAATATGATCATCCCGCTTCAATCCCAACCATATCAGATGTATGGAAACGATACTGCGATGCCAACTTTCAGGAATTCATTGACAGCAGGCCGACCCATACAGAACAGTACCTTGAATCGGCAGTGGTCCAGCAGGGAGACACCACGGGACATCCCCACCGGAAATATGCCTTTTGCTATACGGAATACGTGCTGAAAACCTATTCGGAACGCTATGGAATGTTAATTGATGCCTGGCTGTTCGACGGGGCCAGGAACATTGAAGGGCAAACAGGCGATGAACCCCTGCTCCACCCCGGTGATCACACCCATCTCGAAGCATACAAAGCATTTGCCGATGCCGCCCGTGCCGGGAACCCTGAAGCTGTGGTCTCTTTCAACAATGGACTGGGAGCTGATGATGCTGTAAACAATCCCTACCATGCGATCCTCTATGACGACTATACCATGGGGCACCCCTTTAATGGCGGGAACCGAATTGGCGATCAAAGCGGCACACTCCCCACCTACTATGACCAGAACTTTTACCTCTGCACCTGGATCGCAGATCATGATGGCTATGTGTTTTCTGACGGACCCTCCTGGGCTCAAAACATAGTAGGCCACTGGGATCCCCCCATGAGTGACAACCGCTGGAATGCGGGCGACACTCCTGCACTCAGCGATGAAGACTTTAACTTATGGAACCTGACCACCCTTCAGGGAAACGGAGCTGTGAGCTGGGGAGTGGCCATTGATCACAATCCACCGCTGGCTAACGACTGGGCAATTGCACAACTGAAACAGGGCGATCGATACCTGAGCATCCATCAATTGCCTGGTGCTCCCAACTGGGCCAGACAGGAAACCATCTTGCCGGATGCCTTTGCGGGGCAGGCATATTACCATCCTTTAACTGAAGGTCCCGATTTCTGGGACCCGGAAGGAGCAGGGGTTACCAGCCTTATTGCAATGGGTGATACGCTGCCTGCATGGCTTGCCATATCAAGATCGGCTGCAGATCCTGATCAGTGGATCCTGAGCGGTATTCCCACTGATACTGCCACCTGTGCTTTTACACTGAGGGCAATAGATGTGGATGGCCACGGCGACAGGGATGTTGAACTGCAGATCCTTGAGAACCCGCTATCCTTTTCTGATCCCGGCAACGGTTCTCCGGTATGGTCCGGTTCACTGTTATTGGCAGACGCCAATGAGTTTGAGCAATATTCTGTTTTCCTGGTACAGGGCAGGGATTTCTATGATTTTGAAGGAGATACACTGACAATTTCCCTGTCAGAAGAGGCACCCTGGCTGAATATCGACCCAGTCACCCAGGGCATATGGCAATTAAGTGGCTATCCAACAGAAACAGAAGTGGGTTCACATACCGTTAATCTGAGCCTCACTGATGCAACACACACAGCTGTTGCTGACCTGAATCTAAACGTTAATGCTGCAACAGATTACAGAAGTTTACAGATAAGGGCGGCCGCACAGACGAACTATGGCATTGATACCGTGGCCACAATGATATCAGGTGTACAAACCGCTCCCGATGGTCTGGCCACATTCCAGGTTTCCATTGATGTAACACCTCCCCCCGGTAAAGCGATCATAAGCGGTATTTCGGGGGGTGATGCAACTGCTCATTCATGGGGGATTGGTGACGGAACTGATCCCAAACAGGATGCCATATTCCGGGGAAGTGACGGCGAATGGGCTGAGAGCATCGGCAACATACGCATCATCAGTTTCGATGCCAACGGGGGCAACCTCTCCCTTTCAGATTTCAGAAATATCTCATTTGATTCTGTCACTATTGTCAATGCCCAAACCGGCGACCGGGATGCGGTGGCTTTTGCAGTCAACGGGGATACGACTGATCTGGGGATAGGAGGTATTAAAAGCAAAACCGAAACACGCGCTCTTGGGTCCATTACAGGATATGACAAGATCACCGATTTTGCCATGGGTGTGGGTGATAGTCCACAGCAGGCTATCAATAAATGGTCGGTGGAAGGGATAGGCGTCAGGTATGATATGGGCATTTTCCACACACTATACCTCGACGCCGAGCACGGTAAGGTAATTAGTGATCCCGGACAGGCAACCTTCAGGCATGGAACTGAAGTAAGACTAGTGGCTGTTCCGGATGATGGATACTCGTTTGATGGCTGGTGGGGTGATACCACAGGTGCCCTGATCACCGGTGATACACTCCTGGTTATCATGGATGACAATAAAAATATCCATGCCGGCTTCACACCTGCTACCGGAACTGTCCATTCTGAAAATCTTCCCGGTTGTACCATATACCCAAACCCCTCTGATGGGATTTTCCATGTTCAACTCCCTCAAGATGTCCGGTGTACCTATTTTGTATGCTCCATCAAAGGCGATATGGTGCTAAAAGGTGAAGCGAAGGGTACTTTCAAAATGGATCTGAGCAATGATGAGAGAGGCATGTTCCTGCTCCATATCCAATGGGAATCCGGATTGGTGATAAAGAAAATAATCGTGCAGTGATTTAGTCAGCAAGGCAAACTATTAAATAGAGATTAGATGACAAGGATATCGATCATAGCAATTTTAAGTCTTCTCGCCATATTACCGGAAGCTTTTGCATCAGGAGGCGAGAAAAACATTTATGTCTCTCCAACAGGAAATGATTCCAATCCAGGAACCATTGAATTACCCCTGTTGAGTCTCTCGGGGGCCAAAAACCATGTTCGACAGGCGAAGCACGCTACCCTAGGCAATATTACAGTCTGGTTCCGTGGAGGGAACTATCATTTAGACGAGACCGTGGTATTCGGTCTGGAGGATTCAGGGGAAGGCGAATCGATGATCACCTATGCTGCTTACCCCGGAGAAACTCCGGTTTTTAGTTCAGGGAATGAGATAAATGGATGGGTAAAAGTAAATACAGAATTGCCAGGCCTGCCAGAGAAAGCCCGTGGAAATGTTTGGGTAGCAAGCGTTTCCGATCACTTCCTCACACTGTACGATGACCAGGGGATGTTGCCACGTGCACGATCGGAAGGATTTATTAGTGAAGAAGGGATGAATGCAAAAAACCAGCTACACTTTCCCGAAGGGATGTTGAAAAACTGGTCGAATTTAAAGGATGTGGAAATCATAGTAAGACCTCATCATGCATGGATTATGAATATTCTTCCACTGGAATCCGTAGATGAAGAAGAAAGCATCGCCAGAACATCCATTGAGGCCACCTACGAAATGAGCAACCTTACTTTTCTGAGGACCACCGACAACTGCTGGGTGGAGAATGTACTGGAGGAGCTCGATGAAGAGGGCGAATGGGTATTGAACACCGAGGAAGGAAAGGTCTATCTCTGGCCACGCAATGATTCCCCGGTAGTTGCTCCAAAGCTATTAGAATTGATCCGTGTGGAAGGAAAGATTGACCAAAAAGGCCCAAAGGATATTCCTGTACGTAACCTTTGCTTCCGTGGCCTCACATTCAAGCATGGTGAACGCTATAGCCTGGCTAAGAACGACGCAGGCCTGCAACACGACTGGGATATGTTAGATAAGGGCAATGCCCTTGTCCGCCTTCGTGGTGCGGAGAATTGCGCCATCGAGAACTGTCATTTTCTTCATAGCGGAAGCGGTGCTATCCGCGTGGATCTGTACGGAATCAACAATACCATTTCCGGAAATCATATAGAACGCATGGGAGGTTGTGGTATCCTGCTTTGTGGCTATGGACCCGGGACAAAGGATGTGAATAAAAAGAACCTCATCTCTAACAATCATATTCACCATGTCAGTCAGATTTACTGGCATTCTCCTGGCATATTCCTCTGGCAGAGCGGAGAAAACAGGGTGGCGAACAACCTGATCCACCATACGAATTATACCGCTATGATCATATCCGGTTGCATGTCCCATTTCTTTAACAGGGGAAATGGCCGTGAACTGACTCCCACCATTCGCAGGCATGAGCTTACCCATCTTCCACCAAATGTAAGTCGACAGGATTTTCTCCCCTATCTGCATTCCCATGACAACCTTATCGAATACAATGAGATACATCATGCCATGTTAAAACTGGGTGATGGAAATGGGATTTATATTCGCGGTGCCGGAGAGGAAAATATCATTCGCCGCAACTATGTCCACCACATGGTGGGTGAGACTGCAATGCAGTCTGCAATTCGCACAGACGGAGGCCAGACAGGAACACTGATTGCTGAAAACCTGATCTATAAATGTACTTCCCAGGGCATTCTTCTGAAACTAAACAACCGGGCGGAAAATAATATTGTGGCCGATATCCTTGCACCACCCCGTGGTTTCTATCTTTCAGTAAGAGAAGGACCCATGACCGGCGCATCCATTAAACACAATATTTTCTATAGTGTATCAGACACGGGAAGTTTCATTAATGAATTACCCCCAAGGCAGGAGGGAGACTCCGTAGACCGAAGGGGGCGCAAACTGGCCCGGGTAGAGGATGCGGACACCGACTATAACATTTACTTCTGCAAAGCAAATCCGGAAAAGGGCAAGGTGCGCTTAGATAAAAATCAAAAGGATGGTGTGGATGTTAACAGCCTGGCCGTTGATCCACTTTTCGTTGATGCTGAAAATGGCGACTTCAGGTTAAAACCGGGATCGCCAGCCCTGAAAATGGGTTTTGTCTCCATCGATCAATCCAAATTTGGGTTGCAGGCACTGGGTAAATCCATTAACAACCCATTGCTGATCAGTGATGGAACTCTATTTGAACCGAAAGAGGGCTATCCGCATTTCAGCTGGGAAACCACGCCCATGTATTATATGTTTGGTGATACGAAAAGACTTCTGGAACCTGAAGAAGTCCTTTTTGTTGGGGAAAGGACAGGATTTCTCTGTATCGAAAAATCACATGGCCTTGATCCCCTGGGCGCGGCGGAACTGGGTGCCAAACATGAGG